>NZ_JAKVPP010000006.1:0-234111 GCF_022487435.1 Mediterraneibacter sp. NSJ-151
CTTGACATGCGTTTTAGTAACTGTTATATATAAACAAAGGGCGAAAAGCTGATTTTTCAAGCCTTTCGCCCATCATTATCATAGAAGAATCTAATTTACAGACTTTTCTTCATAGTCTCGTTTTTCCTGCGTGAACAACCAGCACTATCGTCCACCGCTTTCATTATAAAAGCGTTCTTTACTTTCATACATTCTCTTATCTGCGGCTTTTGAAACCTCATACACGCTATTCCAATTTCTCTCTGTACTGAAAACCCATCCGTATGAGACACTCATTGAATCCACAAATTCACCGCTCCAATTTGCCACATGAACATCAAAACTATGTCTTATATCTTCAAACTGCTCAGTCTTCTCTGTAATGATAACAACAAACTCATCACCGCCGACTCTGTATACCTTCCCATATTCATTAAAGCTGTTCTTCATGCAATCTGCCGCTGCACATATAAGTTCATCACCTGCCGCATGTCCATAAGAATCATTCGCCCGTTTCAATCCGTTCAAATCCATGGACATATATATCCACGAATCACTAAGCTTAAGCAGATTTATATCATTCTCGTATGCTCGCCTATTAAAACATCTGGTAAGTTCGTCTGTATTTGACGTATATATCAATTTCTCTTTTTCTAATCTTTCTTTTAAAATTTTCGAAAACATATATGTTATACAACATGATGCTAATACCAGATATGCACCTACTATAAAAATTGCCATGATACTTCCTTGCAAATAAAATGCGTCCTCTACTGTTACAACAACAATATATTTATCATCCTGCTGCGCCATACATCTACAACGTTTTCCGTCCACTCTAATATGGGTTGCGCTTGCATCATCAACACAGAGATTATCCAATGACATTCCAATTTCATCCAGATTTTTTCCGATTTTATTGCTGTCTGTTGCACCGTTGATAACCTGAGTATCCTCATCCGCAACAACAATTTCCATACCTTTATATACCGGCATTCCAGCCACTACACTAGAAACTGCATTCTGCTTCATCTCTTTAAGAAGTCGCTTTGGCTCAATCCCAACCTGGATCATCTTCGTCCTATCCTCATTCCAGGTAATTGCATACATCATTTTCTTACCTTCAGAAGTATTCGGAGTAACATCCTGGCACATTGTCAACGATTTATTCTCCAACATCGGCTTAAAATATCCTATCTGTGCTCCGGAATTAAAGCTATAACCGAAATACTTTGGCAGCGAACCGCTATAAATACATCCCTGCTCATTAAACAAATGTATCTCATCAATCGCCATCAACTTTGCAATTTTCTGCAACTCATCAACATCATATTCAACTTCCGGCTTGGCATCGATAATATAAGACACCGCCTCAGCTCTTACAATATAATCATCCTTCAACGATTCGATAAGCTCTGCCTTACTTTTATCATTTTTATCAAGCACAGTAATCACACGATCAAGAAGCACCTTCGATGTTCTATACGCATTCTTATCATTAACATATTTCAAAATATTTTCTTCAAGTAATAACGCAATAACAATTATTGCTATAGATAAAATTACAACTTTTCTCTTCTTCATACTTTCTTTTTTATTGTGTTCTCCATAATGTAATTTTCCTCGCTTTTTCAATTCCATTTTGTAGATTTGATCAGGTATAAAAAAAGTTTCAAAAGGAAATGTATTATTTTTAGTATAAAATAAAAACGCAGAAGAAGTGGTTCCTTTTCGTGAAAGAAGGCTTTTTCTGCGTGAATAAATCGTATGAAATTTTATGAAAGGAAGAAGATATATAATAAGCAATAAGACAAGACCGATTTGTAATAGACTTACTTCAAGAAAAAATGTATAATAAGAGAAAAAGATTCGTTAGCAAATCAGCCGAAAGTCTGAGACACAAAGTATAAGAGTTGCAAAATAGCAGCCAGTTACAACGTTTAGGATGCATTGTCTGAAAAGGCAATGCGTTTTTTGTTTCAGAATATTGATTGGGGACAGGCAGCTAATAATTATAAATTGGGGAAAAGTGATATGAAAGAAAATAGAGATGATATAAAAAGTCAATTGTATTACATGGATGAAATCCTTCATAAGATTTCTTCTATGAGTCAGGCAGAGAATGAAAAACAACTGGACAATATGACATTATCTATGCTGAAGAGCATTGGAAAATATACAGCAGCAGACAGAGCGTATGTTTTTGAATGGAGTTCAGAAAAAAAGGAAAGTTTTAAAAATACATTTGAATGGTGTGCCGCAGGAATCGAACCACAGATACAGAATCTGCAGGAAGTTCCTGTCTGCCTGATGCAGAACTGGGTAGAAACATTTATCCAGAAGAAAAATATCATCATTTATGATCTGGAAGAAATCGCAAAAGAAACTCCACAGGAATATGAAATTTTAAAGCCTCAGAATATTCATTCCCTGATTGCTATGCCGATTTATACAAATCATAAATTTATCGGATTTATCGGATTGGATAACCCGAATCTGAATCAGGATAGGATGTCCATGAATCTGTTATCTGATGTGGGATGCCATCTGGGAAGTGTTCGTGAAAACCTGAGAATGATGAAGGAACTGATGATAAAGAACAGGATTTTGTCAGGACTGAGCCGTGATTATACGACAGCTTTTGTTTTAAATCTGGATACGGATGAGTATGAGTTTGTATTTAATCAGAAGACAAATCATGCCCAGAAACATGAAGAGCTCAGAGCATTTTCAGATTATGTGGATGCATATGCTTCTACATTTGCACTTCCGGAATTTCGTGATGTAATGCGTCGGGAACTGGACCGTAACGAGATTAAAAAGCATTTTGAAACAGAAGACGAATATCATTTCTCTTTTGAGACGTCACCAAATGCAGCAGGGCTGTCCTGTTTTCAGGCACATATTGTAAAAGAGTACGAGGAAGGCAGCCATTTTGCGTTCCTTGGTTTCCGAAGTATAGATGAGATCGTACAGAAAGAGCGTTTTTATAAAGATTCTTTGCAAAAAGTAAATCAGGCACTTAAGCATCAGCTGGACATGATCACATCTGCACTGCCGGGTGGTGTGAAAATCAGCAATGATGATCCGGAATATTCTTTTAAGTATGTTTCAGAGCATTTTGCACAGATGCTGGGATATGATACTCCGGAGGAATTGATGGAAGCTTCTGGAGGGACGATTGTTGACCTGGCGCATCCGGACGATCTGGAACAGGGAATTGCACAGGCGTTGGAGCAGTATAGTAAAGCGGATCATTATGAAATCACATATCGAATGAGATGCAAAAATGGATCTTGGAAATATATTGAGGACAGGGGACACAAAATCCGCAAACCGGATGGAGTAATCGAACACTGGAATCTGATTCTGGATAAAAATGAACTGGTGGAAAAAACCATTGCCCTGGAAAGCGAGAAAAAAGCAAACCAGAGTAAATCGGATTTTCTTTCCAGAATGTCCCATGATATGCGGACACCATTGAATGGAATTATCGGACTTATGGATATCTGCATGAAGCACCCGGAGGACAGAATATTGGTGGATTCCAGTCGTCTTAAGGCAAGAGTAGCGGCAGACCATCTGTTGTCGCTGATCAATGACACGCTGGAACTGAGTAAACTGGAAAATGAAGAGGTAAAACTGGCTAAAGAAGATTTTTATCTGCCGGAGCTGCTTCATGAGGTGGAAACCATTGCACAGATGAGGGCAGATGAAGAGTGTATTACGATTCATTTTATGGATGCTCCTTATTCGATTCCATATCCGAATCTTATCGGAAGTTCCCTGCATGTAAAACAGATATTTTTAAATTTGATCACAAACAGTATTAAATACAACCATAAAAATGGAACTGTGGATTGCTACTTGAAAGAAGAGAAGGAATCCGATGAAAGAGTGCTGGTAGATGTGACTATAAAAGATACGGGAATCGGAATGTCAGAGGATTTCCTGAAGGATATATTTCGTCCATTTGTTCAGGCTGATCAGGGAGCAAGATCGCAGTATAAAGGTACTGGACTAGGCATGGCGATTGTAAAGGAACTGCTTGATCGCATGGGTGGAACCATTCAGATTGACAGTGTGGAAAATCAGGGCACTACCATACATGTGGTCATACCTTTTGAAATAGCAGAAGAACCTGCAGCTGTACAGGAAATGTCTGAGTTACCAAAGGAAAACCTGTCCGGGTGCCGTATTCTATTGGCAGAGGATAACGAGCTCAACAGGGAAATTGCGGCATTCCTTCTGAAAGATGAGGGAATTTCCGTCACAGAGGCGGAAGATGGACAGCAGGCAGTGGAATGTTTCCTAAAAATGCCGGAAGGATATTACGATGCGGTTCTAATGGATATCATGATGCCTGTGATGGACGGATATCAGGCAGCTAGGGCGATTCGTGGCAGTGGAAAGAAAGATGCAGAAATGATTCCAATCGTTGCCATAACAGCCAATGCTTTTGCTGAAGATAAAAGAAAGACGATGGAGGCAGGGATGGATGCGCACTTGTCAAAACCTTTAAATGTACAGGAACTGATGGATACAATCCGAAAATTCTGTGCTGGTAAGCAGATATGTCAGTGACCGAGAAGAGAATAACAGAGGGATAGCAGAATGAAAAAGGACAGCGAACTATATAAAAAGATAAGAGTATATTGCTATATTGTTGGATTGATTGTTTTTCTGACAGCATTGATTGTTGGCGCTTTTCTGCTTCATAATTTGGAAAAGGATGAAAAGACAACCGGAAAATATATGGCACAGATTACTGAGAAAAGAGTCAGGGCAAGACTGGATCAGTATAGCATGCTCTCTGCTCTTTTGGGAAATTATATCAGTGCAGGAGAGAATCTGGATGAGAATACATTTTCTGAACTGGCAGAAAAGATTCCTAATGAAGATGGAGTGATAAAGGCATTTGAACTGGCACCTGAAGGGATTGTTACAGACATTTATCCGAAACAGGGAAATGAGGGGGCTTTTGGACTGGATATGCTGCAGGAACATGAACGGAAAAAGGATGCAATTCTGGCAAGGGATAGCGGGAAATCAACCTCCGACAATTATGATACCTTAATTATATCAGATATATGATTTTACGACCACTTTTTCAGTGGCGTCCTTTAGGTGGTGAGTAATAGCAAATTTGTCTCAGTGGGAGTCCAATCTCCGACTGAGATAAACGCTCCGCGAGGATGCGCAGTGATTCTGATAGGAATATGTCAGCTTCGCTGACCAGAATCACGCGCCAAGTCTCACGGACGTTCGACTTGAATTTTATATTGTGCACAGAAAGGAAAAATTGTAGATGGGAAACGAATTCACAAATAAGATTTTGAAACTTGCTCTGCCCATTACAGCACAACAATTTATGTTAGCACTTGTAAGTGCATGCGATACTTTTATGTTGGGTATTAAGATATGTATTCATAATTTCCATTCTCTTTCTGCTTGCAGCATTCTTTATTCCTGAAACGCTCATGCGACTGTTTACAAACGATACTATACTGATTGATTATGGTATTAAGTATTTGAAAGTGATTGGATTATCCTATAACTTTTCAGGAGTTCTGCAGGTTTTGCAGGGAATCTTGAAAAATTGTGGTTATGCAGGTAGATGTACCATGTGGTGCTTTGCAGTTCCACTGGGATGTATCGCAGCATTTGTATTTAAATTGCCGATAATGATGGTGTATTTTGTCTTAAATCTGGATGAACTGGTAAAACTTCCGGCAGTATTTAAACATTATAAACAATATAAATGGTTAAAAAATTTAACAGAAATGGAGAATTAAATTATGGATATGAAAAAAAGAAGAGATATGCAGCTTGCTTACATTTCAGATGAAGCGGTTATGGAAGAACAGAGGATATGTAGAAAAATTTTGCAAAAACTTAATTTTGCAGATCGGTCGGATTTTGATGGGATTGCAGAAATAGTAAAAGAACTTTTGGGAAAATCGGAAGGTGCATGGATTAACCCACCTTTTTACTGCGATTATGGTTCGCATATAGAAGTAGGTAAAAATTTCTTTGCAAAATATAACAGTTATTAAATTTCTTAAAACAAGTGAAATCTCAATCGGGATTTAAGGAGGTCACATGAGTTTTACGATGTTATTGCTTCTCGCATACATAGTAATGGGTGTGGGAAGTTTTATCGCTTTTAAGCGAAAGCACAAAGCAATTGGTATAGCATTGCTGCTTGTAATAGTGCTTAGTATCTTGATTTTGGGATACATGTGGATTCATTCGCCAATGTAACAACTTCAAGTTTTTAGAAATGATATAGCTTTGATATGAAAGGAAATCCTATGAGTGGTGCAATAAAAAAGGCTTTGGAAAATTTGGAAGAAATAGTGCCGGCTGGTGCTGATGGTTCTTATTATCAGGGACAGAAATTGGCTGAAAAAAGATGTCAGGAAGTAGCTGCATTCCCCGGGATTGATACATTACATAAGTTGTATGCAGTGTTGAGAAAAACGTGGACGGCAGAGACAGCATATCCGTCATGTCAGGCAGAATGGGTTTCGACCGATCCTTCCTATGGGCAATGTGCTATTACAGCAATGCTTGTTTATGATATGTTTGGAGGAAGTATTCATCGTATCAGAGTGAACGGAGGAGGAACACATTATTTCAATAAAATTGATGGATGTTATGTCGATCTTACCCGTGAGCAATTCGATTTATACGATATTCCGATCGTATACGAACCTAATGAGCAAATGAAAAGAGAGTATTGTGGAAAGAATCCTGACACTAAAGGGCGATACCATCAGTTGCAGAAAAATATTATTCGTTATTTAAAGATTGAATGAAATTCAAGTGAACGGAGGCAGTGAAATGGATATATCAAAAGCAGACTGGAAACTTTATCGTGAGCGTGTCTCAGACTGGCAAGAACATTATATGGAAAAACTCACAGCAGAATATGTAAATTACTAACTTCTCCCGGCAACGCATCAGATCATTTTTGGGAACTGGAAAAAAGAATTAAGCAGGATAAGAAACATCCAGGAGTTTTGATTGAACTTCGCAAATCCACAGCTATATGGGATATTGCATATTTTGTAAGAGATAAAGTGATTACAATGGATGAACTGGAAGGATTCAGTGAGGACTTGATTGATGCAGTAAAGTTGATTCTAAGCAGGTAATTATTGACCGGATAATAAAGTCGGAAAGGGATGGTATGAATATGAGCGATACTATAACAGAAAAAAAGACAGCGCACAATCAACAAATTCAGCTGATAACCAGCTAATACTTCAAAGAGAAGGTGTTTTTCTTGTAAGAGAGGACACCTTCTTTTTGTAATTTGCTTAATTCATTAGATAGAGCACTTCGATCTGCATTCAGATAATCTGCCAGCCCTTGCCTATCGTAAGGGATTGTAAATGTGTTAGAGCCGGCATGCATAGATTCGCCAGACAAGTAATTAAGTATCTTGTCACGTAAATTTTTCTTAGAAATATGATCTATTTTGTTCATCAATCTTACATTTTTTCTTGCTATTATCTCTAATAGGTTATGAATCAATCTTGTATGGAAACTGCAAGATGAAGAACAGGTTGTAATAATATGATTTATATTGAAAAGCATGACGGTGAGATTTTCATTGGCAATAACACTGATTTGAGCAGGAACACTGCTGATGCAGGCATAGCTTTCGCCATAGAGCATTCCTGATGACAGCTCTGTAATAATATTGCGATTCCCCCAGACATCATCATTTATTATGAGAGCCTGACCAAATAGAATCATGCCGATAGTTTGTACCTTATCGCCACTTCTTAGCAGGTATTCACCTTTTGAATAATTTTTAATGCTGACAGATAGACATTTAAGCATTGGAAGAATTTCTGCTTCTGAAATTCCTTGAAACAAAGGTGTATTCGTTAAGATGTTCATATATTTTTCCATGAGTTCTATAATCCTTTTTTTCATCTTTTCCATAGTATATCACAAAAATCGAAAACAAAACAAAAATGTTGTCTGGACAACGGAATAATTGTTGTGAGTTTGATATAGTACCATTAAACAACAAGAAATAATGAATAAAGCAATAGATAAGGAGAAAAACATGGAAAATAAAATGTTTTGTTATCAATGTGAACAGACCGCAGGATGTACAGGATGTACCGGAAATGCAGGAGTATGCGGAAAGTCCGCCAATACTGCAAGATTACAGGATGAGCTTACAGGAGCATTAATCGGACTTGCTCGTGCAGTCGAGGGCAATGAGCACCTTGTAAACGAAGAGATGAATCAATTAGTTCTTGAGGGATTGTTTACAACCGTTACAAACGTAAACTTTAATGATGAGACATTAAAAATTTTAATTTATAAGATAGAAAATGAAAAAAAGAAATTAGTACCAAATTGCTTTACATGTTCCGGCTCATGTGGAAGAAACGATAATTTTGATATGAATACTCTCTGGACTACTGATGAAGATGTTCGTTCCTTAAAATCCTTAATACTTTTTGGGATTCGTGGAATGGCTGCATATGCATATCATGCAAGTGTACTTGGATATACCGATGAAACAATCAGCAAATTCTTCTATAAGGCACTTTTTGCAGTCGGAATGAAGGATTGGGGAATGGATGAACTACTTCCTATTGTATTAGAGGTTGGAGAAGTGAATTTAAGATGTATGGAGCTTTTAGATCAGGCAAATACTACAACTTATGGAACTCCTGTACCAACAACAGTACCTCTTACAATTGAAAAAGGACCATTTATTATTATTACCGGTCATGATTTAAAAGATTTACAACTTTTATTAGAGCAGACAAAAGATAAAGGAGTCAATATTTATACACATGGTGAAATGCTCCCGGCGCATGCATATCCAGAATTTAAGAAGTACTCTCATTTAAAGGGGAACTTTGGTACAGCATGGCAGAATCAGCAGAAAGAGTTTGATAATATTCCTGGAGCAATTCTCTACACGACGAACTGTCTTATGCCTGTAAAACCAAGCTATGCAGACAGAGTATTTACAACAGAAGTTGTATCTTATCCGGAAATGGTACACATAGGAGAAGAAAAGGATTTTACACCGGTGATTGAAAAGGCACTCGCCTTAGGTGGATATACCAAAGACCAGCATATGACTGGAATTAATGGTGGAATACAGGTGACAACTGGTTTCTCACATGGAACTGTATTATCTGTAGCAGATCAGGTGATTGAAGCAGTAAAGAATGGAGATATTAAACATTTCTTCCTGGTTGGTGGATGTGATGGAGCCAGAGTAGGAAGAAACTACTACACAGAGTTTGTAAAACAGTCTCCTGCAGACAGCATTATTTTGACGCTTGCATGTGGAAAATATAGGTTCAACGATTTAGATTTAGGAACAATCGGAGGACTTCCGAGAATCATGGACATGGGACAGTGTAATGATGCTTATAGTGCAATCAAGGTCGCAATCGCTTTAGCAGAAGCATTTGAATGTGATGTAAATGAACTTCCGCTATCGATGGTACTTTCATGGTACGAGCAGAAGGCCGTATGTATTTTACTTACACTTTTCTATCTCGGAATCAAGAACATTCACCTCGGACCAACATTACCAGCATTTATTTCGCCAAATGTGCTGAATTTCCTAGTAGAGAATTATGGGATTTCTCCAATTAGTACACCGGAAGAGGATCTAAAAAAGTTATTAAATAAATAATCAGACGGGAACGGAAAGAGACAGATTTACAATTGTGAGATAGATTTTTCTTAAAACAAAATAGGGGAAAGGCGGTAAAATATTATGAGTAAAAAAATTGATTTAAACTGGTCGGTGTATGATATTACGAAAACTTATCCAGAAGTGATTGATATTATGGCAAATCTTGGGTTTGATGAAATTAAGAAGCCGGCTATACTAAACTCCGTTGGACGAATTATGACAATTCCTAAGGGTGCAAAGGCAAAAGGAATTTCGATTCCGGTTGTTATAGCAGAACTGATAAAAAATGGTTTTGAAATTACTGGTAATATGCCAGATATTTCTTCTATGGGGAGCAAACAATTTCAAGCCAAAGAGACTGGCAATACAGTATTACTGAAGGATTATTTAAAGAGACTTGGAAATGGAGAAGATTTAGAAAGTGTTAAAAAAGATTTTGTCCAGAATTTTTCTGATGTAGATGCTTCTGAAATTATGAAGGCAGAGCAGGAACTTATAAAAGAGGGAACGCCTATTACAGAGGTGCAGAAACTGTGTGATGTGCATAGTGCATTGTTTCATGGCTTAACCAAAGAAGAAAAAATAGCAAATGCTGAAAAGGCAGTCGAAGAATCTTTAAAAAAGGAAGAAACATCCGAAATGACAACTATGACGGATGCATATGTCAGAAAACATGAGCTTGCAAAAGCACTCAGAGAAACAAAGGGTCATCCTCTTTATTCTTTTACAGAAGCAAATGAGAAGTTTAGCAAAGAAATAGCAGATATTAGAGGTGCACTGGAAAAGGGCGAAGATGTAAGCAAAAAAATATCAGATTTTAGACAAATAGCAATACACTATGCAAAAAAGGGTGATTTGATTTATCCACTCCTTAAAGTTCGCTATGAAATATCAGGACCATCGTATGTTATGTGGTCTGTTGATGATGAAATCAGAGATGAATTAGCGGCAATAGATAAGGAATGCAATCATGACGAAGAATGGATTAAAAGAGTACAAGCTGTTTTAACAAGAGCGGATGAAATGATTTATAAAGAGACTAATATACTGTTCCCTATCTGCGCAATGAATTTTACAGCCGAAGAATGGTATGAAATCTATGAAGATGCCAAAGACTATGCATTAGTGTATGGCATTGATAATAGATGGGAAGAAGCAGAAAAATATGTGCAGGATAAAAAGAATCGTCATGAGGCGGCTATTTATGAAGGTGAAATAGTAATGGGCGGTGGACATATGAGTGCAGCACAGTTGGAAGCTATGCTTAATACGTTGCCAATAGAGATTACATTTATCGATGATAATAATATAAATCGTTTCTTTAATGAAGGAGCGAAAGTGTTCAAACGCCCTGGCATGGCAATTGACAGAGAAGTATTCTCTTGTCATCCGCCTAAGATAGAACCAATGGTTCGCTCCATTATAGAAAGTTTTAAAAATCATACTCGTGATAGCGTTCCGGTTTGGATGGAAAAGCAGGGAAAACCATTTTTAGTTACTTATTATGCAGTGAGAGACAAAAAAGATAATTATCTTGGAACTGTAGAAGTGGTACAGGATATGCAGTTTGCAAAAGAGCACTTTACAAGTTAAAACGCATAAAACCATAGATTGTAATCGAATAAAAAGGGAAATATTCTATGAGGTGTCGGATAAAACTGACACCTCAATGAGATGAATAAAAAGAATAAAGTAGAAAAAAGCGGTAGAAAGAACAGTATGTTCTGGAAGAGGTGAAAGATTTTCACCAGTATACAGATCACATTGTATTTATAGATTCGTCACCGGATGAGATGAAGTATTACAGTATTTTACCGAATTATCATATGTCGGTAAGAAATCAAAACCTTCCGGATTAGAAGGAACTGGTATCTATTCTTGGTAAAGGAGACAGCGCTGTTGGATATTCTGCACTTGCGAAAATTATTGCAGTGATTTTTGTAATTACTTCTATTATTACTGTTGTATTTGTAAAAGACCGCAGCTGTCAGGAAGCGAAGTCTGGTAAAGAAGCAGAAAGACTTACAATCAAAGACGCGCTTCATGTTATTGGCGGAAATGATCAGCTGAAAGTATTTATCGGAATCGTGCTTTGCTACAACCTTGTTGTACAACTTGCCGGTGGTATTGCAATTTATTACTTCAAATATGTAACCGGAAATGAAGGCTTATATCCGATCTTTACAACTGCAGCACAGTTTGCAGAGATTGCAGCTTTGTTCCTTTTCCCAATCCTTTCTAACTATTTTACAAAGAAACAGGTATTTGCAATTGCCAGTTTCAGCCCTGCAATTGGTCTCGCAGGAGTTGTACTTTGTGGATTCTTTGCACCACAGAACATGGTAATTGTAGCAATCAGCGGTATCTTCTATAAATTGGGTTCTGGTCTTACATTAGGAGCAACAACCGTTATGCTTGCTGACGTCATCGACTATGGGCAGGTAAAATTAGGAAGTAGAAATGAAAGTATTATCGCTTCATTCCAGACACTGCTTGTTAAGACCGCATCTGCAGTATCTGCCTGGCTGATCGGTGTAGGACTTACAATTGTCGGCTATGTAGCAAACGCAGAACAGAGCGCGTCTACAATCATGGGAATGCGAGTATTAATGGGGGTTGTACCTTCTGTAATTACAATCCTTGCATTTGTGATCTACGCAAAAGGCTACAAACTGGAAGGCACTTATCTGGAAGAGATCATGGAAAAAGTAAAAGGTAACAAAACGGAAGAAACAGAAGAATAGAAAATAGGAAAATGGAATCGCAAGTGCCTGTCGGTCATGAAAAATATAATAGAAATATCCGATCAGCACCGCATGGTGTTCATAATCTAATCCCAGATTCATTGCAGCAAAGCACAATACAAAACTATACAAGGTGTCAGGCACCAATGTGGGCATAAAGGTGGAAGCAATAGTTTCCACCTTTTTCCATTGAAAAAGTGTGGGAAATGTCTAGGAAATCAAAATTAAAAACTAATACCAAAAAATGAATAATTTTAAAAAAGTGGGAATAGAATTAAGGTCGAGGACAGACAGTATGATTACGTTAGGGATGTGTATTCAACCATTCTTATCAGAAATTTGGTTGAAAAGTATAAGATAAGAAATAAATCAGAGTTCACCAACATATCTGAATTCATGATGGATAACATCGGTAATTTACTTTCGCCTAATAATATCAGCAAAACTTTAAAAAATGACCAGAGCGAGATAATCAGAAAGACGGTGTCAAAATACATTGGGTATTTGGAAAATGCATTTCTGTTCTATGAGGCAAAACGCTATGATTTAAAAGGGAAAAAATATCTGGCAAATAATAGTAAATATTATCTTTGTGATACATCATTTCGTTATGCAGTCAATGGTACACGAAACATGGACTTTGGAAGAGTTTACGAAAATATTGTTTATCTGGAGTTGCGTAGCAGAGGATATGAGGTATATGTGGGACAACTTTATAAAAAGGGGTGAAGTGTTTGGGAATATTTGAATACTACCTTATTGGGGTTAATATAATTGGATTTTTTCTATGTCTGCTTAATATGTTTTTATATTCGCATACCGAAAATGCACAAATTGATGCTATTTTAACTATCGGGGCATTAATTGGTGGTTCTGCAGGAATATTGTTGGCAATACTGCTATTTGATCGTAAAACTGTCAAAGACAATATGATGTCAAGAGTGTTTATCGTATGTGTATTTGTGATACAAGTTATAATATTATTGATGGTAAAAGGACATCATGCAGATCACATAACACTGGCATTTTGGGAGTTTTTTGCAAAATATAAAATATTACTGATATACTTAGCTGTTATCAATTTTATAGCTTTCGTAGCTTATGCGATGGATAAAGTTAATGCAGCCAAGCATCGTTCAAGAATTAAAATTGTAACATTACTAGGTTTAGCATTTGTTGGTGGTTCGGTTGGCAGTTTATTGGCAATGTATTTATTACGTCATAAAACAAGGAAAGATTATTTCACTGTTGGTGTTCCATTAATAATGGTAATGCAAGTAGTGGTGATTTTTTACGCAATGAATGCAGGATGGTAACAAGGAGTATCTTTTGACGATAGATTAAGCTCTTGCCATGAGGGACACAAAACGTGAGTTTTCTAAACTCATCGGATTATTGGTAGTTGTCTTGATATATAAGACAAAAAGTAAAATATAATTGACATTATGAAAAAGAAGTGTTACTTTATAAATGGAGGTGAACATAAAGTGGCAAAAAATATTGCGATAAAAGTGGCAAGGGCTGAAAAGGATATGACACAAAAGGTCTTATCAGAAGCTGTTGGTGTTTCAAGGCAAACCATAAATGCTATTGAAAAGGGAGAATATAATCCTACAATAAAACTGTGTCGTAAAATTTGTCGTGTATTAGATAAACGTTTGGATGATTTGTTCTGGGAGGATGAAGAGGATGAAAATTAGGAAAATGAAAAGTAATTTAGATGAACGCCAGGAACTAAAACTTCTTAAAATTGAACATAATGGATGTTGGATTGCTTTTTGGGGCTTGCTGATTGTAATGTTAATACAAATGATAGTTGGGAATGACAGTATCAAGAATCTTGCCGGAGAATGGGTTGTATTTATGAGTCTTGCATTATATCTTTCAATTGATTGTGTGCGCAATGGAATTTGGGATAGAAAATTGAAACCGAATCTCAAGACAAATATCATAGCCAGTAGTATTGCGGCAGTGTTGACAGGGATTATATGGTTTAGTGTTTCCTATCGGAATTACCATAAACTTATTGGCTCAATTGCAACTGGAATTATTATGTTTGTGCAGGTGGAAATCTTATGTTTATTAGTATTAATGATATTTTCTAAAATATATAAAAGAAGAGTACAGAAACTTGAGGAAGATGATTGATATATGAAGTAGAAAGTTGTGGAGAAATTTATAGTATGAATGATAAATGCGTAGTATTAAACGCAAAGAAAATGAATTTTATACTGGAGGCAAGGAAGACAGAGAAATTGTATTGATTCTTGCATGTATCGGTATCAACTACCTTGGAAAATTATTTGCTTCCGTATTAAAATCGCCATTGTGGTTAGATTCAATAACATTTAGTTAAGAAAAAATCAACATTATTTTAAATTAATACTTGACAGAATCTCTAAAGTATGAGGCCGCCTTATTGATGAAATATCAATAAGGCGGCCCTTGTAGTTAGAACTATATCTATTTCAACTACAAGGAGAACATTTATGAGAATTATTCCATCAACTATCAAATCAAAATTACTTAAGTTGACCACATTGGAGTCTACCACCCGGAATATCTGTTAGATATTGCAATGTGATAGTTCCAACTTGTACCTGTTGATTTGTTAAAATAATGGGTTTTGTTTGTTTCCGGATAGGGAAAATAGCATATATATCAGGGGGATTTTGAGTGGTTAAAGGAGAATCTATTTTTAGAGGATTTTCTCCATTGGAGTATACTGTATTATATTCTTGTAGTGACAAAAAATCATTATCTGTTGGTTGTGCGGAGTATGTTTTATTATAATTTGGGATTGATAGGTTATCTTGAGAGTTTGTTTCGTGTGCATATGTTGTCATGGAAGATGATAAAAGTAATAAAAATGCGGAAAATAAACATATAACCTTTTTCATATAAATTCTCCTTTCAATAAAAAATTTGATTTGATTTTTCATGACTTCCAATGGAATCACCTATCTTTTAATAATAAAATGTTGATTTGAACAATTAAAAACTGTTTATATACATAATGATACTAGAATTTTCTGTGAATTGTCAATGGGATTTACTACATTGAATATATAGAACCACATTGGTGCCTGGCATAATCTGCGATCTGCAGTAGGAGAATTCATCTTCACACAAACGTAAGCACCGCATCTTTAATTTTCTGATAATGCGATTCATAAATTACTATTTTTCCATGCTCAGTTGCAATCAGTTCCTCTGCGTACAGAGAGTTCATGTTTCCCCGGTTATTGACCTGTCAGATGTGTAGAATAAAACTGAATATGAAACTAAAACACGAGCAGTTAGTCTATGAAAAATAGATTAGCCGCTTTTTATTTTTTAAAGGACAAACAGTATATAACAGTTGACAACAGTGTTGTACTGTTATATACTGTTTACAACAGGAGGGAACATATGAAGATTATAATCAATAATTCATCGATGGTACCAATCTATGAACAAATTATGGAGCAGATCAAAGCACAGATTATCTCCGGAGAATTAAAAGAAAATGATATATTGCCGTCTGTGAGAACGATGGCAAAGGAACTGAAGATCAGTGCACTTACCGTGAAGAAAGCATATGACAATCTGGAAGCAGAGGGCATGACTGTCACAGTTCACGGGAAAGGAACGTATGTAGCGGCATCGAATACACAGCTGATGGAAGAGGAGCGTAGGAAAGAAGTTGAGGCGGATTTGGAAGCAGCAATTCAGAAGGGAAGGCGCTGTGGAATGAAAGAAGAGGAGATTCGTTCCTTGTTTGAACTCATCATGGAGGATGAAAAATTATGTTAGAAATTAAAGGGGTAAAGAAAAGCTACGGCGAATTTCAGTTAGACTGTTCGCTAAATGTGGAAAAAGGAAGGATTACTGGTTTGGTCGGAGAGAATGGGGCCGGGAAGAGTACTTTGTTCAAGGCAATGCTCGGACTTATTTCTTATGATGGCGGCGAGATAAAGATCATGGGAAAAATACCCGAAGAGTTAAATGAAAAAGAGAAAGAAGAACTTGGAGTCGTTCTGGCAGAAGCTGGCTTTAGCGGATATTTGAAAGGGAAAGATGTCGAGGCAGTCCTTGCCAGATTATATCCAAGGTTTGAAGCAGAAAAATTCCATCAGATGTGTGAAAGATATCAGATTCCGTTGAATAAATTTATAAAAGAGTATTCAACAGGGATGAAAGCAAAATTGAATCTGATCGTTGCATTGACACATCAGGCAGAATTTTTAATGCTGGATGTAAAATGAGGTATAGATGGTAGGCGTGTATGGAGTGTATACAGTTTGCTTTTAGAGGAAAATAGGTACATGATACACAGATAATGGAAAAGAATGTGTATTCAGTTGAATATAGAAATAAGTAGTAGGTATGAAAGAATAAGATTCTTCCATGCCTTTTTTTATTATAAAGAAAGGATAGGTTGCACAGTATCCGCCCGGTCATTTTAGTAGATCTGCTGAATAGCTTTCTCCCGGAAGTGTGGTATAGTCTTGTGCTTGGAACAGGGAAACGACACAGAAAGGAGAAAACGATATGTCAGTACAGCCAGATATCATCTGGAACGAGCAATGTCTGGGGATACGGATAGGAGAACAGGTATGTATCTATCTGAAAAAGCATAATGCGGAATACCAGAGACTGCAAAAGAAAATACTGGAACTTATAGAGAAGTATCCAGTGATAGAAACATTTATGGAAGCGGCTCAGTCAATCAGTCTGACAGCAGACGAACATCAGGCACTGCACCAATATTTCCAACTGGAGAACGGAAAGGAAATGATAGAAGAAGAATATCATTTCTATATGGGACAGGCACAGATGATTTCGTATGGTGCCATGCTTGGAAAAATCAAAAAAGCAGTGTCAGGAAAGGACGAAAGTGATACAAAGAAATTACTGGAACTGCTAATGGATACCTGGATTGATGAGGTAGAAAATGAACTGAAAGAAAATGCAGTGTACCAGAAAATGCTCGAAAAAATATCAAAATATGAAGATCAGGTTCAGGCAATGGGACTTGAAAAAGAAAAACGAAAAATGATAGATGCATACGTTACGAAAGTAAATGAGAGATGGATTCTATATGCGGAATCCTTGTATCAGGCTGGTATGCAGAAAATCCTGGAATTACTGAATCTGTAAAAGAGACGGATAAAATGGGGAAGCACGAAAGACACTTCCCCATTTGTCACTTCTATTCATCTTTGCCATCAATGAGAAATATGTATGAAACCTGAAAGATTTCAGCAATGGCTTTTAATTCAAGATCAGTGACATAACGCTTGTTTGTTTCGATTCTGGTGATTACATTTTTATCCATATCGTAACCAGCTAACTGGAGTTTATAGGCAAGATCACGCTGAGACATATTGTGGGTCTTGCGAAGTTCAATCAATCGCTGGCTAATCAGATTCTTCTCACCAGACTGTGTCCTTGGCTTTGGCATCTTAAATCTCTTCCTCTCTGGTAAACAGATGGTTTGTCTCACTTTTTGCACCATCTGTATTGATTTTAACGATTGGACAAGGTAGAATCGGTTGTAAAAGTGAGACAAGGACAGAAGAGAAGGGAGAAATATATGGAGCAGGCAAAAATAGAACAGCTTGCATTTTTATATTTATGCAGCGAGCATGATAAAAGGTTATTGCTGAAAAAAGAAAAAATGCCGTTAGCTGATTTTGACAGGTTGACCTACTTGATTTACCATTTAGGTTTTAAGGAATATCATATAAAAGTATGGATGGAATTTGCTGGGGACTTCCAAAAGGAATGGGATTGCCTGGAAGCACTTCAGGAAACAGGTGGGCGTGTTGGAAACATAGATAGTACAGAATCAGAAGTTAAACTCCATGAGATGTGGATTCAGGATTTTTGCAAAAGCACACCAAAAGAGATCGGAGAGTGGATACAAGACCTAGATTATAAATAAAAAATATGATATCATTAGTGGTAGAAATCGAATTTTGTTAGGAAATGACACAATAATGAGTAGTGATAAAGAAATTGCTCATAGCATTGCGATATATATAAAGCTATAGGGGGATGTTATGACAGAACAGCAGTATAAGGATTTATTGATAGCAACAGCAAAGATGAGTGATTATGAGCATAAAGATGAGGTGGTGGAGGCGCTTAAAGTTGCTTCTGTTTCATTTCAAAAGGAATGGGCTTTTACATATCATTTGCCTGATCATCGTCAAGAGTATATTATTATTAGCGTTGTTCCAGATAAATTAATTGTCTTGAAAGAACATGAAGATTTTGTTGATGATTTGTGCAAACAGGTTTATGAACCAAACGATTATAATGAGTATAGCGGATTGGTATTAAAACCCGGAATACTTAATATTGCACCAGAAGAAGTAAGCCAAGAGATACTTTTTGATGATATACAAAATCGGATAATTGATGAAATTCGAGAAGCAAAGTTCTCAATTTGGATAGCAATGGCATGGTTCACCAATAAAAAAATATTTGATGAATTATTGAAAAAAAGAAATGAAGGGTTAGATGTAAAAATTATTATTGATAATAATCGTGTTAATAAGGAGAAACCTTCGTTCACTTTGGAAGATCACTTTGAGGTTTATCGGGTGGATGTGATGTCAGAGCGGTACAAAAATATAATGCATAGGAAGTTTTGTGTGATCGATTTAGAAGTTGCAATGCACGGTACTTTCAATTGGACAAACGCTGCAAACTATAATAAGGAACATTGGGATGTAGATCATAATAGAGAAACAGCAAAAACATTTGCAGAAGAATTTGTGAAAATGAGAAGAGATGCTGAATTGTCGATGTTGTGGCTTGATTTTTGAATGGAGTATGTTCATGGATTTAAAAGAATTTTATTTTCAAAATATAAAGGAATCCGAATACCATTATCGTTTTCTGGAATCTGTTAAAAAGGTAAATTATACATATAATATTTTTTATGGTGAAGAAGAAACTCAGAATTATCAATTTGAGATTTATGATGTTGAAGAAGCAATAACGAAATTTAAAGAACTGTGTCAGCCAGATGTTGATTTTTCAGGTGAAAATAAATGTTGGTTTTATCTAATAACATATTATCTACATATGCTCGGTTATGAGATAAAAGAGTTTCCTAGAATACTAGCAAGACCCCCTGTTGATCCAACAGACTTTACATATAGAGATATTAGAAATCGAATTATTGCTCTAGGTGGAGATGATAATGGAACTGTTCGTTATGCGACTAGAAGAACCTTTGTAGCAGATCTGACATTTGAGCAAAAGTCTTGTAATATTGAAGTGAACGATTCTATAAATCAGAAATTTATTGAAATTTCTACTAGACAGGCATCTTTCAATAGTATGCATATAGATGAAAAAATTGCTGAGATTGCAAACCTTATTGAAAACCTGTTGAAACAAGATGGAAAATTTATCACACCAGAATATGAAGATGTATGTTGTGGCTTCATTGACGATACGATAGTAAAGAATTATAGAAAGAAAATGCAGTGCTTTAGACATTGCACAGATGAAGCAATAGAGGAAAGAAAGACATACTCCGAAGAACAAAAAAAATTCCTTGTTGATTATGGACTTACAATGGTAAAAGCTATTCATGAATTGGTGAAATAAAGAATAGTAACATAGGCAGCTAGTAGGAACATTTTAAAGCAGTATTTATGTGCTACAAGAACAGAAATAGAGAATCCAAGTTATAAATTAATTAAAAGTGATAGCATACAGTTATGCATATTTGTTTGTAAATATACATAACTGTATTTTTTATTACGGGCAGGGCTCTTCGGGGTTCTGCCCTTTTTCTCTTTTTCCAGACCGAAAGACCACCTGCTGGAAAAGAACAAAGAAAACCAGAAAGGATGTGGTGACTTATCATTATAGGAATTGACCATGGATATTATGCCATCAAAACTCCCCATGTGTGCTTCCCGACAGGATTGACCGGGTATGATTACGAGCCGTACACCATGCAGAATGTCCTGCAGTACAATGGGAAATTTTATGTGTGTGGAACCGGGCGGCAGACGCTGGTGAGAAGCAAGACTTCCAATGACAATTATTATCTTTTGACAATGGCAGCTATTGCTCAGGAAATCCGCTATCGCCGGGGAGAGAGGAAAACAGATGTGGTTCTGGCAGCCGGCCTCCCACTGGCAAGTTTTGGCAGGGAGAAAAAAGGTTTCCGGGAATATCTGTTTCGGAAAGAGCAGCCTCTGCGTTTCCGGTACGAGGATGAGAGCTATGAGATCCGGATTCAGGATGTAAAACTGTTCCCACAGGGATACTCTGCCCTGGCTCTTCACCCGGAATGTGTTCGGGATGAGCCTTCTGTTCTTCTCGCAGATATCGGTGGCTGGACCGTAGACCTGATGCGGCTGGACAACAGTGTTCCAAATGCCGCTACCTGCCGCAGCCTGGAACTTGGTGTGATCCGGTGTGTGGATGAGATCACCGAGCAGGTACGCAGAAATACCGGACTGTCTGTAACGGATATTCAGATCGAACGTGTTCTGAACGGCCAGAGCTGCAGCATGGACCCGGCCGCAAAAGAAATCATTGTCCGGCAGGGAAGACTCTACACGGAGAAAATACTGTCTGCAATTATGGAAGCCGGGTTCGATCTGAAGGCAATTCCGTCCGTGATCATGGGCGGCGGAGCCAGCATTCTGAAACGGCACGTGACACCGCAGGACAGGCTGTGTCGGCAGATTTACCTGACAGACATACACGCCAATGCTTCCGGCTATGAGCGGATTGTGGGGCAGATGTGCGCGAAGTAAAGAGACCCGTTTTCTCGTTCCGCCTGAACCTTGATAACCCAGATCACAAAAAGGCATGGGAGATCCTGCAAAGTGTTCCAGATGGACAGAAGAGCAGCTATCTGGTTCAGGTGATTTTAAAAGATCAGGAAAACAACCAGCTGGAGAAAAGCATCCGGCAGGCAATCCGGGAAGAACTGGCAGGTGTTTCCATTTCTGGCTCCGGGGAGAGGGTTTCAAAAAAGGAAGAAATCCCGTCCCAGATGCTGGATTTTCTCTCCGGGCTTGAGGATGCATTCTGAAAAAGTCAAGTCTTTCCTGGTGATAAAATAGCCAAATTTCAAGCAGTCAAATTAGTATAAATCACGGATTTTTGAAAGGGGTGATGCCTATTGAATGTTATTGGATCTGCATCCTTTGGGAGCTTTTGAGAGCCTCATATTCGTTGGGTATTGTGAATAGCTTTCTGTCATGTTTTAGGGTATGTTGTATGTAGAAAAAAGAAAGGAGAACGAACACAATGGAGATGAAAAACATATGCGGAAAAATTCCGGTAGAGCTGCATGAAAAGCTAAAACTGGAAGTCGAAGAGTTAGGAATCAGCATACCAAAATACCTTGAAATGGTAATCGAAGAACACATGACAAGAAAAGGAGAAAAGACGAACATGGCAGATTTAAGAACAGTAGCAGTACAGGTAACCGAGGATTTATTTTCCAGACTGAAAGCAGTCCTCGCCAGGAATGGCATGAAACAGAAAGACTTCTTAATCGGGCTTATCGAAGATGCAATCGAAAAAGAAGAAGCCAAATGGAAAGCAGAGTCAGAGGAAGCCGAAGAAACAGAAATGGAAGATCCTGAGACTGCGAAATCAGAACCGGATGAAGAGTCAGCAGAACCTGAAGCAGAAGAGCCTGAGACAGAAGCACTGGAAGCTGAAACAGACGGAGAAATGACAGAACCGGACGAAGCTGAAGCAGATGAAGAGCCGACAGAGCCAGAAAACGAAGAGCCAGCGGAAGCAGAGCCAACAGAACTGGAAACCGAAGAAGCAGAAGAATCTGAGCCAGAGGAAGCGGAATCAGAAGAATAGACATCACAAAACAGAAACCAAGAGACGGAAACGGTGCAGAGAAATCTGCACTGTTTTTTTCACAGCGAAGGGAGGCTGATAGCCGGAACAATTCGATTTTTTGACCTGTTCAGTGGAATCGGAGGATTCCGAGAAGGGCTGCACAGGGCAGGGGGCTTCACCTGTGTCGGACACTGTGAAGCAGATGCATATGCAGACCACAACTACCGGGTGCTGTTTGATACGGAAGGAGAGTGGTTCTGCAATGACGCAAGAAATATTGAAACAGAACGAATGCCGGACTTTGATCTTTTATGTGCGGGATTTCCTTGCCAGGCATTCTCAATCGCTGGACGAAGGGAAGGATTTGCCGATGCAAGAGGAACCCTTTTCTTTGAAGTTGCCAGACTGGTTGCAGACAAACGACCTGCGTATTTTCTCCTTGAAAACGTACCCGGTCTGCTTTCGCATGACAAAGGGCGGACGTTTCACACCATCCTCAGTACGCTATCTGAACTGGGGTATCATGTCGAATGGAAAGTGCTTAACAGCAAGGATTTCGGAGTCCCCCAGTCAAGGAAGCGGGTGTATATTGTCGGATATCTTGATGGAAGATGTGCCGGAAAAATATTACCTTTCCCAAAAGCAAATGGAACAGCTCTTATACAAGTCCATGCTGGCAAACAGGGAGAAAGAGTCTACGCAGAAGAAGGACTGAGCTGCACGCTGACCAGCGGGGCTGGTGGTATGGGCGGCAAGACCGGATTATACGAAGTCGGTATCCCAATCAAGGAAAACACCCGAAAAGGATACAAGATGGCCTACGAGGGGGACAGCATCGATCTCGGATATCCGGGAATCAACAGCCGCAGGGGAAGAGTCGGGCATGAGATCGCCCATACCCTGACGACCGGAAACCAGCAGGGAACACTGCATTTTGTAGATATCTCCCCTCTGCCGCTGGTGACAGACGTTGCAAGATGTCTGAATACCAGACAGGATTCCAGCATCCATAACCACAGGGGCGAAAGTTCCGGGGTGCTGGTGGAAGAACCGCCAAGGGCAGTGCTGACACCGGCCAGGGAAAAAGTCCGCCAGAATGGAAGAAGGATGAAAGAACCGGAAGAGCCAATGTTCACCATTACGGCAACTGACCGTCATGGAGTGATTTACCACGGCAGAATCCGCAGGCTGACGCCAAGGGAGTGTCTGCGGCTGCAGGGATACCGGGATGGTCAGATTTCCAAGATGGAAAAAGAAACATCGGATAACCAGCTTTACAAGCAGGCCGGTAATGGTGTCACTGTCAATGTCATTGAAGCAATAGGCAGAAATTTGAAAGCAGTAGATGAAGAGATCCAAAGCGGCTCACCTGTTCCAGAAGCGAAGGGTGGGTGAAGCAGATCGACCTAAAAGACCAGTATTTTGGTACAGAGATTGAGATGACAGGTATCAGCCGCTATGATGCGGCTGTTGCGATTGGAAGAATGTTCGGAACAGAGCCATATCATATCCGTTCTTACGATTCCTGGTGTGTAAAAGATTCAGATGGAAAAACGTGGAAATTTTCAAGGGACAGCAGTATCGACTGTGAAAGGCTGGCAAATGGTACTGTAATAGATGCCGATGGAGATTATTCGACAGAAATGGTATCCCCGAAATTGGAATATTCGGAAATGGGGAAACTCCAGGAAGTGGTGCGGTGTGTCAAAAACGCAGGTGCTTTTGTCAATTCATCCTGTGGCATGCATGTCCATGTGGACGCATCCAATCATACACCAAGGAGTCTGAAAAATGCACTGACGATCATGTACTGCAAAGAGGATATTCTGTTCAAAGCCTTAAATGTACAGACGAGAAGGGAAGATGAGTATTGTCAGAAAGTCCGTCCTATGGTAGTGGAGAAGATCCGCCGGATGCCAAACAGCACCATCACGATGGAAAAATTCAAAAGGGCATGGTATGAGGGAAATGACGGAAGCTCCGAGCATTACAACTGGACAAGGTATTATGCCTTAAACCTACATGCTGTTTTTTCCAAGGGAACACTGGAATGGCGTTGTTTTGAAAGCACCCTCCATGCAGGAAAAGTCCGGTCAAACATTACGCTGGCACTTGCCATATCCGCACAGGCGGTCAACCAGTCCTGTACCCATGCCAAAAAGACGGAGATCGGGGATAACCCGGCATTTACATTCCGTACCTTTTTGCTCCGTCTCGGACTAATCGGGGACGAATACAAAAATGTGCGGAAGCATCTGCTTGCTAACCTCGACGGCGATAAAGCATGGCGGTATGACAAAAGCACATATGCCTGTCTGCAGAAGCCAGGACGGACAGAGGACGCAAGATAACAGAATAATGAGAACAGACAGGCCGGGTGGGAACATCCGGCTGTTCTTATGAGAAATGAAGAAAAATAAGAAAGAGGTAGAAAACATGAAGAGCAAATATCGATTCAGGCGGATCCTTTCAGGGGTGATGGCGGCAGTCACCATCTTATCCACGGTCATTTCACCGTTGACCGTTTATGCTTCGGAAGAGCCGAAAACGGCAGAACCGCCAGCTTATGAATCCGTAAAGGATCTGCTGGATGAAGAGGAAGTGGTAAAAGCCAACGATCTGGAGCTGGAAGTCGGACAGGAGTTTGATGTTTCCAGTGACCGCACGAATCTGGAAATTAAGGACGAAAGCAAAGTCAAAGTGATATTCCAGAAAGCAGAGAATGACGCCGGGGAGAACTTCAGCACCAGCCATGCAGACACTTACCATGCCGTTTATTATGTGGAGCCAGTCAACCAGAACCACCCGGTTTATCAGATTGGGAGAAATCTGATCGTAAAAGAGCCTGTGACAGCAGCTCAGAGTGAACCGCAGACAGAACAGGCAGTTACCGAAGAGGATACAGGTTCTGATGATGAGGAAGCTGCCTCGCAGGAAGAAACTGAGACAGTGCCTGTAGAGACAGAAATTGTTGAGCCGGAGACAGCTGAATCTGAAACAGAGGAAGCGGAGACAGAAGAACCGGAAGAAACAGAATCCGAATTTCAGGATGGACTTTCTGAATCCGAGTTTGATGCCGCATTAGAGGAATCCGAAACGGAAAATACAACCGATGCAGAATCCGGGCTGACACTCAGCGATGTTCTGGAGCAGGCAGGGGAACAGGATATTGACCTGATAGCAATGGAAGATGGGGAAACCGTTTCATTCACCGCAGTCAATACCAGTACAAGAGCAACCCAGGACGTGAATGTGACAAGAGGGACTGCATACTATTATGCAGACTACGGTTTGGGCTCCTATGTAACCTATAAATATACCGTTAAATTTGGAAATGTGTCTGCAACTGCCTACTGTGTGCAGCCATCCAAAGCGGGACCTGGGGATGGTGTTTACAAGATCACCAAACTGGGTGACAGCAAAGCACTGGCAAAAGTGTGCTACTACGGTACCAAAGCATCCGGTGAAAATGGATTTTTTTCTGAGAAACATCCTGATTTTTCAGCCGGAAAACAGTTTATCATTGTCCATCTGGCAGCATCCTATGCAAATAACAGCGGTGACGCTTTTTCTGGTACGAATGCAACCGGACAGGCTCTGGCAATGGAACTCTACAATTACTGCATGAGCCAGCCGGAGATCCCGGAAGTGGACATGAGTTTCTCCAATGCAGATGTTACCGCATATATCAGTGGCAACAGCCAGAGAACAGAAGAGATCACCTTCAAGGCATCCGAACTGCAGACCATCACCATGAAACTGCCGTCCGGTGTCAGACTGCATAATGTGACAACCGGAAAGACCAGCAGTGTAGGTGCATCCGTGGAAATCTGCGGCGGTACCAAATTTTATTTATCCGCACCGCTGACACAGGCTGTGGATGTCAAAGGGGAATGGTCTTCCACCATGAAAGGAAGCATCATCAAAGACTACTCCGCTTATAAGATCACCACCGGAAGCGAGACACAGGACCTTGCCCTGGTATTTGGCGAGGGCGTGACCGATGAGAAATATGTGGATTTTAAAGTTTCATGGGTAAAACAGGCAACTCTAGAAATCGTAAAAAAGGACCGCAAGAGCAACAAAGCCATCGCAGGTGCAGTCTATGGCGTTTACAGTGACAAGGACGGAAAGAACCTGATCACGAAGATGCCGGCCACAGATGACAACGGAGCTTCCAGCGTTACGATCACAAAAACACAGGATACCGTATACCTGAAAGAGATCTCCGTACCAAACGGATACCTGCTGGACACTAAGGCTTACGATGTGAACCTGGTCATCGGCGGCACTGTAAAACAGACCGTTACTGATGCTGAACAGATGGCAAGCCTGACTGTTTATAAATTAGGGGAAGTTCTGACTGGGGCAAAGGTAACTGATGATGGTGTTTCCTTTGTTTATACCGAGCAGAAACAGAAAGGTGCGGTTTATAACGTTTATGCCGCGTCGGACATTGTATCCGCAGACGGAACAGTAGTCTACAAAAAAGGCGCATTAGTCAAAGCCGGACTTACCACCGGAGATGACGGAAGTGCCACACTGGATAATCTATATCTGGGGAAATATGTAGTAAAAGAAATGCAGGCACCACAAAATCTGGTATGCACAGGCGAAAGCCAGGAGATCACCCTTTCCTATGCTGGAAGCAACGTAGAAAAGGTCATGGGAAGCGTGACATTCAAAAATGACCGCCAGAAAGCAAGCGTAAGTGTATACAAGCAGGATAAGGAAACCAGGAAATACCTTCCGGGCGGCACTTATGGTCTGTATGCCGGAAATGACATCAAAGCAGCGGACGGAACCATTGTGGTCAAGAAAGATACTCTCATTGAGAAAGCAGTGACCGGAATAGACGGAAAAGCCGTATATCAGGCAGACCTGCCGATAGCCAACAGCTACTACATGAAAGAGCTGGGTGCACCAGCTGGATATGTGAGAAACGGCGAGGATGTGTACTCCTTTACCTTCCAGTACACAACAGACAAAGAGGCAACGGTTTCTTTCAACCATACGTTCCAGAATGAGCGGATCAATGCGAAGATCAAACTGGTAAAAGAGGATTCCGAAACCGGAAAGACCGCACAGGGAGATGCAACCCTTGAGGGTGCTGTTTACGGATTGTATGCCCGTGAAGATATCGTACATCCAGATGGACAGACAGGTGTTCTTTACCCGGCAGGAACACAGATTGCAACCCTGACTACGGATACAGAGGGAAATGCAGAAGTCGCAGACCTCTATCTCGGAAAGTATTACGTTAAAGAACTGACTCCGCCTGTCGGATATCTGGCAGACCCGGGAGAACATGATCTGGAGTGTAATGACGAGGGAGATCTGGTTCAGACGGTAGAACGTACCGTAACTTCTCTGGAAGATGTGATCAAACAGCCGTTTCAGGTCATCAAAGCCGCCAACAACGGAAAGACCGATGCCGATCTGTTAAAAGGTGTGGGATTCAGTGCATATCTGGAGAGCAGCCTGAAGAAAAATAAGGACGGTTCCTATGATTTTACATCCGCTACTCCGGTCGTGCTGACTGCAGACGGACAGACAGAAATGTTCACGGATGAGCGTGGATATGCATGCTCCATTCCGCTTGCATACGGGACTTACATTGTAAGAGAAACCACCACACCGCACAACTTCAAACCAGTTGATGATTTCAAAGTTGTGATTTCAGAGAACAATCCAGAGAAACCGCAGGTATGGCGTGTGCTTCTGGACGAAGAGTTTGAAGCAAAATTAAAAATCGTCAAAAAAGATGACGAGACAAAGAAATCTGTTCTGGTTCCGAATACTGAATTTAAAGTATACGATCTGGATAACAAGAAATATGTAGAACAAGTGACTACTTATCCATCCACTACGGTACATAAATCCTATTTTACGGATGAAAACGGATACCTGATCCTGCCACAGAATCTGGCTTGTGGAAATTACCGCATCGAAGAAGTGACTGCACCAGATGGATATACCCACAGCACCAATACCGTGGAAATCAAGGTAGACAGTGATACCGCATACCAGGAAGATCCGGTCAGCGGTGACCTAATCATCGAGGTGGATTTTGAGAACCACCCAGCTAAGGGCAGACTGACCATCCGCAAAGAAGGCGAAGTAGTCAAAGGTTTTGATAAAGACTTTACTTATGAGGAAGCCAGCCTTGCAGGAGCCGTGTTTGAAGTTTACGCCTCCGAGGATATCTATACCGCAGACCATCAGACAGATGAGAACGGCAACCGTTATCTGGAATATGCCAAGGACACACTGGTGGCAACGGTAACGACCGATGAAACCGGAAGTGCCGTAATCGAGAATCTTCCGCTCGGAAAATACCGTGTAGAAGAGAAAAAAGCACCGGAAGGATACACCTGGAATGCCAAAGGAGAAAAGGTAACCTTTACCTATGCCGGACAGGATACCCCGGTTGTAGACGAAGAAGTGACATTTACCAATGAACGCCAGAAGGTAAGCATCACCGTGGAAAAACAGGATGCAGAAACCGGAAGCGTGGTAGCTGGAGCCGTCTTTGGTCTTTATAATAAGAATGAGATCAAATCCGGTGACAATGTAATCGTGAAAGCGGACACCTTATTACAGGAGATTACAAGCGATGAAAAGGGACAGGCACACTTCACCCTGGACCTGCCGCTTGGAACTTATTATGTAAAAGAAATTTCTGCACCGGACGGTTTTGTATCCTCTGATGAGGTACTGGAATTTGATGCCACCTATCAGGGACAAGACATCCAGACCATTAAACTGAAATCGATTAAGAAGAACCAGCCGACGACCATCGAGGTGACAAAATCCGATCTGACAACAGGCGTGGAGTTGAACGGAGCATCCCTTTCTGTTCTGGATGAGGATGGAAACGTGATCGACAGCTGGACTTCCGTAAAGGATGAGCCTCATGTGATCAAATATCTGACTGTTGGAAAAACCTATATCCTCCGTGAATCCCTTGCACCGCTTGGTTATTTAAAGACTACGGATGTGAAATTCACCATCGAGGATACCGCAGAAATACAGAAAGTGGAAATGCAGGACCATGTACCGAAAGCACTGCTGATCGTAAACAAGAAGGGCGAATTTCTCGATAAGATCACCCTGCTGGATAACGTCAAAGGTGTTGTGGAACATTTCTTTGAGTACATTACAGGAAGCCTGACAGACGTTACCTTCGAAATCCGTGCTGCCGAAGATATCAAAGCAGCTGATGGCGTAAGCCCGGACTATTATTCCAAGGACGAACTGGTAGCAACTGTAACTACCGATGCAAACGGTGTTGCAGAAGTATCTGACCTTCCGGTTGGAAAATATTATGTCAAAGAGGTAGGCACAGCATATGGTTATATCCTGGATGAAGAACCACGATATGTAGATCTTTCCTACCGCGATCAGGATACCCCGGTTGTCGTATACGATGAGGACTGGCAGAACAACCGCCAGAAGGTGAAAGTGAACGTCCTGAAGAAAGAAAAGGATACCGACCGTGTATTAAAAGGCGGCATCTTTGGATTGTACACTAGGAACGACATCCTGTCCGCATCTGGAAAGGTGCTGATGGAAGCAGATACCCTGATCGAGTTAAAAACAACAGATGTAGATGGAAAGATTTCCTTTATTGCAGACCTGCCGATTGACGGAACCTATTATGTGAAGGAGCTGTATGCACCGGATGGATTTGTTACCACCGGAGAAGAACAGGAATTTGTTTTTGAGTACCAGGGAGACAAAGAAGCAGAAGTGTCCTATGAGTTCGTATTTGAAGATGAGCCGACAACCGTGGAACTTTCCAAAACCGATCTGACCACAGGCGAGGAACTGCCGGGAGCCAGATTACAGCTGACGGATGAAAACGGGGCTGTTGTTGAGGAATGGACATCCACCAAGGAGCCGCACATCATCAAAGAATTGGTTGTAGGAAAATCGTACACCCTGACAGAAACCAAGCCGGCCGATGGATATGCCACTGCGGAAAGCATCACATTCACCGTGGAGAATACTGTAGAGATCCAGAAACAGGTAATGGAAGATGATGTGACCAAAGTGGAGATCAGCAAAACGGATATTACCGGAGATAATGAGATCGAAGGAGCCAAACTGACCATCACAGATGAAAATGGCAATATCGTAGAAACCTGGACTTCCGGTAAAGAGCCGCATTATATCGAAAAACTTCCAATCGGTAAATACACCCTGAAAGAAGAGCAGGCTCCAAACGGTTATGTCGTTTCGGAAGAGATCACCTTCGAGGTGGCAGACACCGCAGAGATCCAGAAGGTAGCCATGAAAGATGATACCGCAAAGGGACGTCTGATCATTGAGAAAACGGACAAGGATACCGGAGCTGCACTGAAAGGTGCGGAATTTGAATTGAGGGATGCCGATGGCAAAGTGGTAGAAACCCTGACCACTGATGAAAACGGTCATGCAACCAGCGGACTGCTTGCAATCGGAACTTATAAGGATGGCAAATTTGATAAGGTAGCCATTTATTATCTGGTTGAGACCAAAGCACCGGAAGGATATCAGATGGATGAGACCAAGCATGAAGTGACATTTACTTATGTAGATGACAAAACCCCAGTGATTGAAGTCATCCAGAAAGTGACGAACGAGAAGCTGCCGGAGGACACCCCGTCTGTAAGTAACCCGAAAACAGGCGATGACACCAACCTCTGGTTTCCGGCCCTGTGCCTAATCCTTTCCACAGGCGGTCTGATCGGCATGGGTGTGGCATCCAGAAGAAAGAAGAAAAAAGGGGGCAGATAGGCTGAAACAATTATATTTTGCGTATGGAAGCAACATGGATCTGGACCAGATGGCATATCGGTGTCCACAGGCGGAGATGGTAGAAACCGTCCGCCTGGAGGGGTATCGGCTGACCTTTGCAGCCGCAGGAAGCGGTCTTGCCACCATCTTCCCGGAAGAGGGAAGCCATGTGGACGGCGTCCTCTGGTCACTGACCGGGGACTGCGAAAAGAGCCTAGATCTTTATGAAGGCTATCCTGATTTTTACGACAAACAGGAAATCACCGTCAAGAATAAAGGCGGAAGAGAGATCAAAGCCATTGTCTATATCATGACAAAAGATTACATGCAGAACTTTAATCCGCCCGGACGGTCGTACCTGACCGGAATCTTAAAGGGCTGCAGACAGAACCAGATTCCGACAGAGCCGATCCTGAAAGCAGCCAGAAAACCGCCTGTGCCGGGACAGACGCAGAAAAGCCAGCCAAAGAAGCAGAGGAAAGCCGGACAGGAACGATGAAAATCGCGAAAAAACTTTTTCAAACGGTATGCCTTGCAGCACTTTTCTTAAGTGCCGGGTTCCTGCTTTACCATATGGTATATCTCCCAATGGAGAACAAAAAGCTGGTGGCAGAGCTGAAAGGGAATTTCCCGGAGCCGGAAGCTCCGGGAGCCTCAGGATCTGAAAAGAAAGACCAACCAGCTGGGAGAAAATGCCCGGTGGCTGCGGTAGACCTTGTTTCTCTCCAGGAACAATACCCGGATGTGCAGGGATGGCTGACCATACCGGATACCGGGATTGATTACCCGGTGCTTCAGTCCGAACAGGAGAATGGGGAGTTTTACCTGAAACGGAATTACAAAAAGGAATATGACATCAACGGAAGCCTGTTTTTACAGGCAGACTGTAAAGTGTCCGAAAGCAGGAATCTCATCATTTACGGTCACAACATGAACAGCGGGGCGATGTTCGGAAACCTGGACTTATATGCAGGGGAAGATTATTATAACGCCCATCGTTTTGCTTATCTTCAGACAGAGGACGGCATTCAGGAGTATAAGATTGTCACGGTACTGAAAGCAGACCGGAATCTGTTCCCATTCCAGCAGAAACTTCCAGATGTGGTGGCCGTGCAAGAGTACCTAAAAGTAGCCAAGCGGAGGGAAGTGTTCGAAACCGGAGATGATTACCTGAAGTGTATATACGATAAGGTTTTGACGCTCGTCACGTGTTCATATGAATGGAGCGGTGCCAGGAATATCGTCCTGGCGGTGCCGGTTTCCGGGGCAGTGTGGAGTCAGAAGTGTTCGTAAGTACCCGAAAAGTGCAGAAAATGAGACAAATAATGACCGCATGGACAGGGATGTGTTCAAAACAGGGGAGTATATAAAGGGTGTATGCCAGGTATATTCAGATGGAAAATGTGTTCAAAAGTGGAAACTTTGGTAAATACTCTACGGAATATCAGCGAATGCTCTAACAAAAAGTGTCTGAAAGCCCCCAAAAAGTGTAGAAAATGAGACAAATGATGACCGCACAGACTGGGAAGTGTTCAAAACAGGGGGATTATGTAAGGGTGTGTGTTGGTAGTATTCAGGTGGAAAAAAGTGTCTGAACGTACTAGAAAAGTGCAGAATGTGAGACAGCTCATAATCCAGATCCGGCAGGAAGTGTTCCAAAAAGGAGTGCTTTCTGCTGGATCTATTTAGTTTATAACGAGCAGCGAGTTTTGACTCGTTGGAAAGGATGGTAATAATTATGAAACGATTTTATACAGCAGAATCCGTAACGGAAGGACATCCGGATAAGCTCTGCGACTTAATTGCAGACAGTATTCTGGATGCGTGTCTGAAAGAGGACGAAAATTCCAAGGTGGCCTGCGAAGTGCTGGCTACTAAAGGGAACATCATTGTGGCAGGAGAGATCACCAGCCGATATGAGCCACAGGTGTTTGAAATCGTCAGAAAGGTGTTGGAGAGTGCAGGCTATGAAGCAGATGGAATCCATATGGATGCCCTCATCCACAAACAGAGTCCGGATATCGCCGGGGCAGTGGAACGTTCCAGAGAACGCAGGACAGGAACTGTTTCTGTTCAGAGCGGACTTGCCAATGGAGCCGGGGATCAGGGAATCATGGTGGGATACGCCTGCGATGATACGCCGCAGCTTATGCCGATGCCAGTGGTTCTGGCGAACCGCATTGTAAGAGAACTGTCTGCAAGCCGTAGAAGCGGATATATCATGGGAATCCTGCCGGACGGAAAAGCACAGGTGACCGTGGAATACGAAGATGACAGACCTGTCCGTCTGGATACGGTCGTTGTGTCCTGTCAGCATGAAAAGGAAAAATCCCTTCGGAAGCTGGAGCATGAGATCCGGGAGAAAGTGCTGCGCCCGGCACTCCGCATGCTGCCGCCGGATGAGGATACCAAGATCCTGATTAATCCATCGGGCAGATTTGTGTGCGGAGGTCTGGATGCAGACACCGGACTGACCGGAAGGAAGCTGATGGTGGATACCTACGGTGGTCTGGTACCGCATGGCGGCGGTGCATTTTCCGGGAAGGACTGTTCCAAAGTTGACCGATCCGGGGCGTATATGGCTCGTTACATCGCCAAAAACATGGTGGCTGCCGGACTTGCCAGCCGATGTCAGGTGTCCCTTGCCTATGCCATCGGGGTTGCCCAGCCAGTCATGGTGCAGGTGGATACCTTTGGAACCGGAAAGATTTGTGCGGATGACTGCCTCGCCGCTGCGATTCCTCTGGTGTTTGGGCTTACCCCAAGCCAGATTAGTGACACCCTGCACCTGAAGCGGCCGATCTACCGACAGAGTGCCGTGTTCGGGCATTTTGGAAGAAAGGAATTCCCGTGGGAGAAAACGGATAAGGCAGAGCAGCTCCGGGATACCGTGATGTAATGCCGTGGATTCCGGAAGAAGAGATCAAACGGGCAAGGGAAATCACCGCCATTGAGTACCTGAAGAAATACCAGCCGAACCGCCTGAAAAAATCTTCAGCCAGAAATGAATGGGAGCTGACAGACCACGATAGCTTTAAAATCAACGAGCTCACCAGCCAGTGGCACTGGAAATCCAGAGATATCGGGGGAACCAGTGCCTTAAATTTCCTGATCCATGTAGATGGGTGTTCCTTTCTGGAGGCAGTGCAAATGCTGAAAGATGAGTATCCCACCTACATCCCTCCGCCTGTGGAGACAAAGCCCAAAAAGCTGTTTGTCCTGCCGCCAGTCAGCCCGGACTGCCGCAGGGTGTTCCGATATCTGAAAGAGCGCGGAATCAGTGGAGAGGTCTTACAGCAGTGTGTTCATCTGGGAATCCTCTATGAGAGCCTGCCCTATCACAATGCTGTGTTCGTAGGCCGGGACGAAAATCAGGTGGCAAGATATGCTTTCCTGCGTGGGATTTACGATGCCAGCGGAAAGGCTTTTAAGATGGAACAGGCTGGAAGCGAAAAGGCATACGCTTTTTGTGTTCCGGCACAAACAGGATGCAGACGGGTTGCCGTTTATGAAGCCTGTGTGGATGTGCTGGCGCACATGACACTGGAACAGGGAAGCCGGGATAAGTACCGTCTGGAGCTTGGCGGGATCAGTGCACCAAAAGAAGGGCAGAGCCAGCGGAGTATGAAAAAGCCGCAGGCACTGGAACATTTTCTGTCCCAGCACCCGGAGATTACCGAGATTGAAGTATGTACCGACAATGACTTTGCCGGACGGTGGGCGTGTGAACATATCCGAAAAGCCTACGAGGGAAACTATCGGATCATCGAGAACCTGCCGGAGATCGAAGGGGCAGACTGGGCAGATATGGCAAAGATGGCTGCCCGAACACCGGAGAAACGGCAGAGAAAGGAAGTGAGGTGATGCCTATCAAAGAAAAAATAGAAGTGGAAATGCTGTCCCCTCTGATGGCAGAGTTTATCCCGGACTATTCAGATATTGTGGATCTGGATGATGCGGAACCATTGGAAGGACCTGACCTGGTGCAGTATCAGCCATCTATAGCAGAAAAGGTTGACGAGATCAACCGGCTCGGTATGCCTGACAACCAGCCATGCAACCTGATTGATTATTTTGACCGAAATAAGGACATTAAGGAAAAAGTGGAACGCATTACAATGGCGGTAAAAGAACAGGATGGTGTTTTATATGGCTGTGCAAACTTGACACTCCGGGAGAATCTGACACCAGAGGAATACCGTGTGGTGGGGCAGTATCTGAGAGGCCAGTACAGCGATGGCTGGGGAGAAAGTCTGGAACAACGGGAGATCAAGGTAGACGGCGGTGAATTATACTTACATTTCTATGTCGGTGCCGGCTCGGATTTCCAGATACAGGTGAAAGCACCAGAAAACGAGATGCAGGAACAGCAGCCGAAACCAAATCCGTCCCGTCCGAAGCTGAAGCTCTTAGGGCATGACGGAAATATTTTCTCAATCCTTGGGGATGCCTCAAGATTGCTCAGATGTGCCGGGATGTCCGAACAGGCCAACGAGATGGCAGACCGTGTCCACAAGAGTGGCAATTATTATGAAGCACTGGGAATCATCAGCGAATATGTGGAAACCGAACTGTCGGATCACCGTGAACAGCGCAGAACAACGAGAAAAGAAGTACCAAAAAAAGAGGATACCTGCCGATGAGCAGTTCCATAGATAGAAGCACTTCCAGAGAAATCTGGGAAATAAGCAAGAGGAAGGATGATGCCTATGGGAAATACCCTGAAACTGGAAGATCTTTTAAAACCGGACTGTCTGCCGGATGAGTCTGCCGGAGGGGAGAACTGGCGTATCTTGCATGGGGATACCTTAAAGCTGGTAAAAGGATTCCAGCCGGGGATTTTTGATGCAGTCGTGACCGATCCGCCCTATGCGTCCGGGGGAACCAAGCAGAATGAACGCAACCGCACCACCAACCAGAAGTATAGCAGCATGAAAGCAGAGAATGCCCTTCCGGACTTTGATGGGGATAACAAGGATCAGCGTTCCTGGACCCACTGGATGGCAGAATGGCTGTACGATGTGAGGAAAGCCTGCAAGAGAGGGGCTCCGATCTGCCTTTTTATTGACTGGAGACAGTACCCGTCTATCACCGATGCCCTTCAGTGGGCAGGCTGGATCTGGAGAGGAACTGCAGTCTGGGACAAAGGAAATTCCCGTCCGCAAAAAGGCAGGTTTCGCCAGCAGGCAGAATACATCGTGTGGGGAAGCAACGGTCCGATGCCAATCAACCGCCCGGTGTCCTGTCTTCCGGGTGTGTTCCGTTATGGGAATCCCCAGAACCGCATCCATGTGACAGAAAAGCCGCTCCAGCTGATGAAGGATGTCATCCAGATCTGCGAGCCGGGCGGCCTGATCTTAGACCCGTTTGCCGGAGCTGGCACGACCATCCTTGCGGCGACAGAGTCGGGCTATCAGGCAGTCGGCATCGAAGTGACGGATGCATATTATAAGCTGGGAAGCGACCGTGTCCGTATCGCACTGGAAGCCGGGGCAGAAGCAGAGAATAAAGAACCACAGTAACCGGATGTCTGCCAGACATCTGAAAAAAGGAAGAAAAGAATCCAGATGTCCACAAGACATCCACAGAGCCGGAATGCTTTGTGGGTGTTTCTTTTTGGAAAAACGCCGGGCAGAGGAAACTTGTCTGGTCAGGAAAGGAGATGGTCGTATTGGAACAGGCACTTGCTTATGTCTGCTGCTCTGCAGAAGAGGGAAAGACCAAAGTACAGCGGTACTGCCGGAAGATCTACGAACTGGGATATGTGCCGATCTGTCCGCAGTACAGCTTTTCCCCATTCCTTGATGATGGGGATGCGGAGGATATGCAGGCTATGCGGAGAATGTCCCATCAGATCTTAAGACGGTGCAGGATGGTGGTCGTCTGCGGAAAAGAGACCACCGGGACGATGAACACGGAGATCAGCATGGCTGACAGACTCCATATCATCTGTACCACGCTGGATGGGTTAAGCAAAATCAAAGAAAACGAATAATTCCGAAAAACGATAGGTTCAGAGGGGACGAAGCAAAATGCGACTGGTTTTGCAAGCATAGCGTTTGGATATCCAAACGCACTTTGGGGAGAACCCCAATCCCCCATATCGAGCCGTAAACAGACGAAAGGAGAACGAAGAAATGTTAGGATTTATACTTGGCACAATGACCGGAGGGGCAATGGGCGTGTTTGCAATGTGTTTACTGATCTCAGGAAAACGGGAGGATGAGGCACTGGAGCGGTGCCGGATGAAACCAAAGGAGATCATTGACCACGGCGTGTGCATCTGTTTTGTAAACAGTCAGGGACAGGAACTGTTCCGGCTTTCAGACGGGGAGAGCCTTGTGCAGAATGCCCCAAATGGAGAGCGGAACGTATCCACCTGCCATTATCTGGATGCAGAATCTGCCATGATCGATGGGAAGAAATGGAACCTTCTGGAATTTGCGAAAGAGATGGAGAAAAGAGGAATCATGCTTGCCCCGATGGAACTGTGCCGGGTACCGAAAAGGGGGTGAGGCCTATATGAAGAAAAAGATTATTGCTGCAGCCGTAGCCATTGGCGTGCTGACAGGATTCCTGATCTGGAAAAACCGTGAAATGTAAGGAAACGATCAATAACCCGTTGGAAAGCAGGTGAAGAGATGAGAAAAAGAAACCATGTGATACCAGTCCGCCTCAATACAAAGGAGCTGCGTTTTCTGGAAGAGCAGGTAGAAAAAAGCGGCCTGTCCCGTGAGGAATACATCCGTTCCATTGTCATGGGCGGCGAAGTCCGGGCAAGACCCTGTGAACATCATACCGAACTTTTAAGGAAAGTATCCGGTCTGTGCAACAATGCCAATCAGCTTGCCCATGTAGCCAATGGATGTGGGATGGCAGGGGAAGAGAATATTCGGGAAATGCTCCGCATGACGAAAGAGACATGGAGGCTGGTCAAAGAGGAATGGTAGCCGATGGCATACACCAGTATCATCCCGGTCAGCCGTCTGGACAATTCCATTACTTACATTCGAAACAAGGATAAGACCACAAAGAAAGGACAAAGTGCCGGCTCTCTGGAAGAAGCTATTCAATATGCAATGAACCGGGACAAGACGGAGCGTTCCATTTTTGAGAATGCCATTGGCTGTGTCTGTGAGACTGCTTATCAAGATATGGTAGATACAAAGAAACGATACAACAAGATGGACGGGGTGCAGGGCTTCCATCTGGTGCAGAGCTTTGCCAAAGGGGAAGTCACCCCGGAACTTGCCCACCAGATTGGCATGGAGCTGGCAGAAAGACTCCTTCAGGGAAAATATGAAGCTGTCATCACCACTCATTTGAACACGGAGCATTACCACAACCATATCGTGTTTAATTCCGTGAGCATGAAAGATGGGAAAAAGTACCATAGTAACAGCAGGAGCTACTACGAGGATGTGCGGAAAACTTCGGATGCCTTATGCCTGAAATACGGCTTATCAGTTATCGAACCGAAAAATGGCAAAGGGAAATCTTATGCCCAGTGGATGGCAGAACAGGACGGAAAGCCAACCTGGAGAACCTCGATCCGTCTGGATATCCGTGATGCGGTGGCAGAAAGCTTCACATGGAAACAATTTCTGGACCAGATGAAGCAGAGAGGATATCAGTGGAAGCTGAATCGGAAGTACATCGCATTGAAAGCACCGGGGATGGAACGGTATATCCGTCTGCGGAGCCTTGGGAAGAATTACTCAGAAGAGAGCATCCGGCAGTGGATCTTACAGCCCAAGAGCAGGACAACTGCTGGAAAAGAAGGAGCTTCCCAGCCCCCGAAAAAGAAGTTAAAAGGGATACAGGCCCTGTACTATTCCTATTTGTATCAGATGGGTGTTCTAAAGCAGAAGCCGAAAAGAATCTCCCCAGTGCTCCGGGCAGATATCCGAAAACTGGATGCCAGGATCGAGCAGATGGAATTTCTTCAGAAGTATCAGATTACCACCCGTGAAGAACTGATGGCATACCGAACCCCGTTGGAAGAACAGGTGCAGGCACTCACAAAAGAACGGAAGCGGCTCTACCGGAGCGAACCGGACAGTGTTAGGATCGGTCAGATCACCGAAAAACTGAGGCCGCTTCGGAAGGATATCCGTCTTTGCATCCGGATCGAACAGCAGTCTAAAGAGATGGAAGAAAAGATGCGTCTGGCAGAGCAGATCCAGAGACAGGCAGAACAGACGGAGAAAAACAGACAACCGAGAACAGAAAGCAGGTGAACAGTATGAATTATGGAGGCGATGCGGCGGATCAGATCGTCCGGTATTCCTTGGACGGCGTGGACCACGGGCTCAGACTTTCGGGTACGCTGGCAAAGCATCTGGCGGTATTTGTTGCCGCCGTATTAAAAGACCAGAAGAAAACGAGGGGCAGAACCCGGATGGTGCGGATGTTAAAGGAGAACAAGCCATTGAAGTTCTTTACTGTGCCGTCTGACCGCTTGCGTGAATTCTGCAGTGAGGGCAGGAAGCGAGGGTTGCTCTATGTGATTATCCGTGATAAAAAGAACCCGGAGATGAGCGAGGTCATGGTCTTTGCGGATGACGCAGCCAAGGTCAACCGGGTTATGGATAAGATGAATCTTGATTTTGTAAGAAGTGAAGTCGGGGAAGCTGTCCATGAGGTAACCGCTGGAATGGAAGCACCGGAAACCGAAACAGTACAGAAAATCGTACAGATGCCAGAGGGCGAGGTGCAGTTTGAGATCAGCGATCTGGACGAAGCATTCCAGGTCGGTGACATGGATTTTTCTCAAGGAGAGAAGAATCAGAATCATCCTGAAAAGGAGTCTTCCGAACCGGAAAATTTTATCCCGGTGCAGGAAGAGGGGGAAGAGAATCTGTCCGGCTTTTCCTTGCACAGCAGAAATATTTCTACCGGGCAGGAAAACGGGACTGATGGAGCAAAGCCAAGGGAACAGGAGCGTCCCAGTGTCCGCCGGGAGCTGGAGAACATCAAACGGGAGAAAGCAGAGGAATCCCAGAAGCGGAGCCGGGAAAAGAACCGTGGACCAAAGAAAACGCAGAAGAAAGCGAGAAATAAACGAAAGGTGAAAGCGAGGTAGAAGATGGACCTGACAAAATTTTTAGGGCAGGACACGCAGGAACCGTCCGCCCAGCGGCTATCGAAAGAGGAATATGCCGCACAGAAAAAGCAGGAGAGGGAAGAAATCTGGGGCATGATCGATGGAAAGGCACAGGAGATCTTCCAGAATGGGGACTCCTTAAAAGGATTCCTTGATTTTATGGGACAGTGTAAGCCACAGAGGACAGACAACCTGTTCCTGCTCTATGCACAGAACCCGGAGATCCGGCAGATTAAGACCTTTGAAAAATGGAAAGAAGAAGGCAAAGTAGTCAAGACCGGAAGCAAGGGATACAACTTCATTGTCGGACAGGAATACGAAAAGGATGGTGTCATCCAGCAGGGATACTCCATCCAGAAAGCCTATGACATCAGCCAGATTCGCACCAAACAGCCGGAAGAGGCGGAGCCAAAACCGATGGACCAGTTGATGGAAGCACTGCTGACCGACAGCGAGGTACGGATTCAGATCGCAGACAACCTGCCGGATAAGGTACAGGCACAGTATATCCCGAATCAGCGGACGATCTATGTCCGAAACGGCATGAGTGAAAATACAACATTCCATTCCATCAGCCGGGAACTGGCGTATGCATCTCTTGACCATCACGATGGAAGCTACAGCCGGGCAGGGGTAGCGGCACAGGCTTATTGTGCGGCGTATGTGACAGCACAGAAATATGGCGTGGATGTCTCCGGCTTTTCCTTTGACAAGGTATGCGAGATGCAGGCATTCGGACAGAAAGATCCGAAAGAACTCCGCTCCTTTATTCAGAATGTAAAGAGCGCAGCCTATTCCATCGGCAAGCAGGTAGACCGCAACCTCGGCAAAAGTGAGCAGGAATTTATGCCCGATGAATTTGCCGTCCCAGAGGAGAAATCAGAGAAACCAGCCAAGAACAAAAAGTCCCCGGAACGCTGATAAAAGGGGTTTTTCCGGCTCTTTTGCAGTAGCTTTCCGGGAGGAAGTGTGGTATGTTGTGGTTGAGAAAAAAGAGGAAAAAAGGAGGCTCGCCTATGACAAGAATGCGATATGTAAAGATGGACCGGATCATGAACCATATGCTGATCCATGCCCTCCGGGAAGTGTTCCGGCAGGAAAAAGAACAGGGGCTTCCGGTGGATACCACACGGGATCTGGTTCTGAAGCTGGCAGAGCAGGAAGAAGGAAAGCTCTACCTGACAGAAGCTGAACACACCAAATCTGTAGAAGCTTTAAACAAGCTCCGGGACACATACCTGAAAAACGGACGCTATTCCGATGGGATCGACAGTGTCCTGTTAAAGATCATGAAATCCAGATACCGCCGCCCATACCGTGGACGGGGAAGATAAAGAAAGGATGTGGTACGAATATACAGAAATATGACACAAGAAAGAATAGAAGCCATGAGGAGAAGATATCCGCCGGGAACAGAGGTCACGCTTAACAGCATGGAGGGGGAGAGTCACATGCCACCCGGCTTAAAAGGTAAGGTGGATATGGTAGACGATGCAGGGCAGATCCACGTAAACTGGGAGAATGGAAGCAGCCTTGCCCTCGTTCCTGGAGTGGACAGCTTCCACATCACGGATCTGCCGAGAGCAGAGAGGCCAAAACAGCAGCCATCCCGGTAACAAACAGCCGGAAGTCAGACTGGGTGATCTGGCTTGCCGGACTGCCTGTCATCTGGTGGGCAGCGATCCTGATTGCGGATGCTATTCAGCCGGGCAGGAATCTTTTTGAGCTGATGGAGGTTCTAACGGAAAAACTGAACCACCCCTTCCAGCTTCATTATACGGAATATACCATCAAGTCGGTGCTGGTCTGCACGTTACTTTACGCAGCCGGGATCGGCATTTTTTATTCCAGCCAGAAGAACTACCGCAGAGGGGAAGAACATGGTTCCGCCAGATGGGGTGATGCCCGGCAGATCTGTAAGAAATACAGCCAGAAGCCGTACTCCCAGAACATCCTGCTGACGCAGAACTTCCGCATCAGCCTGGACACCCACGAGCACCGCAGATGTCTCAACATCCTCGTGGTGGGAGGCTCCGGTGCAGGAAAATCCAGAGGCTTTGCCCTGCCGAACATCATGCAGTGCTGCTGCTCGATGGTCATTACAGACCCCAAAGCCGAGCTGCTCCGAAAGACAGGCGGTCTGCTGGAAAAGAAAGGATATGAGGTGCGTGTCTTTGACCTCATCAATCCCGACACATCTTTTTGCTACAATCCATTCGAGTACGTCCACGATGACAAAGACGTACTCCGTCTCATTTCCAATCTGATACAAAACACCACACCCAAAGGTTCCCAGTCCTCCGATCCGTTCTGGGAGAAGAGCGAGACAGCACTGCTTCAGGCACTGATGCTGTATCTGCTCCATGAAGCTCCGCCGGAAGAACAGAACTTCGCCATGATCATGGAGATGTTAGGCTCGGCACAGGTAAAAGAAGAGGATGAGGACTACGAGTCCCCTCTGGACATTTTGTTTGACCGTCTGGAGATGCGGGACCCGGACAGCATTGCCGTCAAGCAGTACCACATTTACAAGCAGGCGGCAGGAAAGACCGCCAAGTCCATCCTGATCAGTGTTGGTGTCCGTCTGGCAGCCTTCAACCTGCCGCAGATCGCCAAGCTGACCAATACCGATGAACTGGATCTTTCCAGCATGGGCGAAAGAAAAGTTGCCCTTTTCTGCTGTATTCCGGATGCGGACACCTCTTTGAATTATCTGGTAGGTATGATCTACAGCCAGCTTTTCCAGACTCTTTATTATATGGCAGACCGTGTGCATGGCGGTGCCCTCCCGGTTCCGGTCAACTGCATCATGGATGAGTTTCCAAACGTATCCCTGCCAAATGAGTTTGAGAAGATCCTGGCAACCTGCCGTTCCCGTTCCATTTACTGCAGCATCATCATCCAGAACATGAGCCAGCTAAAGGCTCTGTTCAAGGACTCCTGGGAAAGTCTGGTGGGCAACTGCGATGAGTTTTTGTACCTGGGCGGCAATGAAAAAGAGACACACAAATATGTATCAGAATTACTGGGGAAAGAAACCATAGACACCAACACCTACGGGCAGACCAAAGGAAAATCCGGCAGCTACTCCACCAACTTCCAGCAGAGCGGAAGGGAGCTGTTACAGCCGGATGAAGTCCGTATGCTGGATAACCAGAATGCACTTCTGTTTATCCGCGGGGAACGGCCCATACTGGATGCCAAGTATGACCTGATGAAGCATCCCAACATCCGGTATACCGAAGACGGCGGTGCCGGCCCGTTCAACTATGCGAAAGCACCGCTGGCACATGACGATTTTACCTTTGACGAAACAAGATATAACGACTACGAACTGCTTCTGGATGAGGACATCATCGGGGAGCTTTTTTGATTGGAGGAATGCCGATGAATTTACTGAAAAATAAGAAACACACAGAAACCAGGAAAGAGACCGCACCGCTGAAGATGAAGAGAGGGCAGAAGAAACTGTTTGCTCTGTATGCAGTCATGGTACTGTCGATCTGCATTGGGGCGACCTGCGTTTATGCCGCAGGCGATCCGCTGACCGTAGTCAATAACCTGTCCACGTTTATCTTTTCCCTAATCCGTGCCATTGGCCTGATCCTGCTGGGATTTGGTATCGTGCAGGTCGGCCTGTCCTTAAAGAGCCACGATCCGAGCCAGAGGGCAAACGGATTTCTGACACTGGCAGGCGGTATCATCATTACTTTTGCAAAAGAGATCCTGGACCTGATCATGGGATAGGAGAAGAGACCAGAAGGGGAGCCATGCGAAATGCCGGCTCCCTGTTCACTTTTGCAGGATGGGAGGTGAAACTGTTTGAGTAATAACTGGATCGTACAGAATCTAAATTCTGCCTTGCAGACCTGGAGCGATAAGCTGGCTGAGATCTGGACACTGCTGACGCAAAGCCCGGAGAATTTCAAGGGCGGGGCGATCTGGAGCGTGATGACGAACATCAATGGTGGACTGAAAGCCATCGGGTACGGCCTGCTGGTTCTGTTCTTTGCGGCGGGGCTTGTGAAAACCTGTGGGAGCTTCACGGATATGAAAAAGCCGGAACATGTAGTGAAAGCCTTTATCCGTTTTGCACTGGCACAGGGAGCCGTCATGTCCGGCATGGAGCTTCTGACGGCAATTTTTTCCATTGTGCAGGGAATCGTGGCAAATATTATGTCCCATTCCGGGATGGCAGGTGGAACGGTGACGGAACTGCCCTCAGAGATTGTGGACAAGATCGAAGCAGTCGGGATGCTGGAATCCATCCCTTTGTGGATCGTAACCCTGTTAGGCAGCTTGTTAATTACCGTGCTTTCCTTTGTGATGATCCTGACTGTATATGGAAGAATGTTCAAGCTGTATATGTACACAGCCATCGCACCGATCCCGCTGGCAACCTTTGCCGGGGAACCAACCCAGTCTGTAGGGAAGAACTTTATCCGTTCCTACGCCGGGGTATGTCTGGAAGGTGCCATCATCGCACTGGCCTGCATCATCTTTTCGGTGTTTGCGGCGAGTCCGCCGGCCGTCGGGGATACCAGTCTGTCTGCTGTGACGATTGTCTGGAACTACATCGGGGAGCTGGTCTTTAACTTACTGGTACTGGTCGGGGCAGTGAAGGCATCTGACCGGATCGTAAAAGAAATCATGGGATTATAGGAGGCAGAAAGGAATGGAAGAACCAAAGAAATTAATTTATGACAGTGGAGAGCAACCAGAGGAAGTATTCTTACGGGTCAGCGGCTACTTGGACAGAGACCGCCTGTATGTCGGGATTTACCAGACAGAGTATGGCTACCCGGAACTTTTTTCCGACCTTACGGTGAACCTGCACCATGCTCCGCTGAACGGTGTGAACGAAGCCTATATCGACCACAATTTCAGCAAAGAGCATCTGCGTTTTATTCGGAAATACAAGCTGGGCAGGGTACTTCCGGAGACCGCAGTTTCCGGTTACTGCACCTTTCAGAAGGTCGCCTTTGACCTGAAGAAACTGGCAGAATATGATCCGCAGGGAACCAGAGAATTTATGGAAAGCCACGGCATCCAGATTTCGGATGCACCAAAGCAGAAACCAAAGAACAAATCACAGAGAGAAAGGTAGAAAACAACATGGAAGTGAAAATGAATAAAGAAATCCGAGACTATCAGGAGTCAATGTTCTGGGGCTTAAGTTTCCGGCAGTGCTTATTTTCGGTACTGGCGATCCTGGCAGCCCTTGGGATCTATTTCCTCACCCGGAAATATGCCGGGGAACAGGTAACCGGATGGCTGTGTGTGCTTGGGGCGGCTCCCTTTGCAGCCTGCGGTTTTTTCCGTTACCACGGCATGACGGCAGAACAGTTCGCATGGACAGTCATCAAATCCGAACTGCTGTACCCGAAACGGCTGGTATTCAAATCGGAGAACCTGTACTTTTCCTGCATGGAAGAGAGCCTGCGGCTGGGTGAAAAAATGATGGGAAACGGAGCGGAGCTTCTGGAGAAGAAGCGGACGAAACAGAAGAAACCAAAGAAGCCAAGAGGAAGGGGTGATGCCTTTGATTAAAACCCTGAGTCAGACACTGAAACAGGACAAAGAAAAATTTAAAGTACCGAGGTCTGTCCAGCAGGCAATCCCCATCCGCAAGATCTGGCCGGATGGGATTTTTCAGGTAGAGAGTAAATTTTCCCGGACATTCCGGTTTACGGATATCAATTATTCCATTGCCAGTAAAGCGGACAAGATAGAAATGTTCCTGGATTATTCCGAACTTTTAAATGCACTGGATTCCGGCTGTACTGCGAAGATTACCCTGAACAACCGTAAGATCAACAAAGAAGAGTTTGAACAGTCCCTGCTGATCCCAATGAAAGGGGACGGGCTCGATGAATACCGGAAGGAGTACAACGACATGCTCTTGTCCAAGATCTCCGGTACTAACAACAGCATCTACCAGGAACGCTACCTGACCGTCAGTGTCCACAAAAAGAACATCGATGAAGCCAGGACCTATTTCGCCCGTGTGGGAACGGATATCATCACCCATCTGGCCAAGCTGTCCTCCATCGGGGAAGAGCTGGATGCAGAGCAGAGGCTCCAGATCTTCCGGGACTTTTTCAAGGCAGATGTTCTGCAGAGTTTTCCATTTGACATGAAAGCCTTTGCGAAAAAAGGGCACAGCTTCAAAGACTGGATCTGCCCGGACACGATGGAATTCCACAACGATCATTTTAAACTGGGTGAGCAGTACGGAAGAGTCCTTTTCATGGAAGATTACGCCAGCTATGTGAAAGATGAGATGATCTCCGAACTGTGCAGCCTTGGCAGGAACCTGATGCTGTCCATTGACATCATCCCGGTGCCGACAGATGAAGCGGTGCGTGAGATCCAGAATCGACTGCTGGGTGTGGAGACAAACGTGACGAACTGGCAGAGACGCCAGAATGCAAATAATAACTTTTCTGCCGTAGTTCCCTATGACATGGAGCTGCAGAGAAAAGAGACCAAGGAGATGCTGGACGATCTGACCACCAGGGATCAGAGAATGATGTTCGGTATCCTGACAATGGTACATATGGCAGACAGCAAGAAACAGCTGGATTCCGATACGGAAACCCTGTATTCCATTGCAAGAAAACATCTCTGCCAGATGGCAACCCTGAAATGGCAACAAGTCGATGGGCTGAACACCGTCCTGCCGTATGGCCTGCGGAAGATCGATGCGGTGCGTACCCTTACCACAGAGTCCACCGCTGTATTGATTCCATTTCATACGCAGGAGATCATGCAGCCGGGCGGCATCTACTATGGGCAGAATGCAGTCAGCAAAAATATGCTGGTGGCAGACCGCCGGAAGCTGTTAAATGGAAATTCGTTCCGATTGGGAGTCAGCGGTTCCGGAAAGAGCTTCTCGGCAAAAGAAGAGATCGTAGACCTTGCCCTTTCCACGGAAGATGACATCCTCATCCTCGATCCGGAGTCGGAGTTTGCTTCTCTAGTGGAAGCCTTAAACGGAGAGGTCATCCGGATCTCGGCAACCTCGGATACCCATCTGAATGCACTGGATATGGATTCTGCCTATGGCAATGACCGAAATCCTCTGATTGAGAAGTCAGAATTTATCCTTTCCCTGTTTGAGCAGCTCGTAGGAGCCGGAAACCTTTCGGCAAAGGAGAAATCCATCCTTGACCGCTGTACCGCAGATGTGTACCGGGATTATATGAGGGGCGGTTACAAAGGGCAGGTGCCGACCTTAAAGGACCTGTACCGACAACTCATGCTCCAGCCGGAGGAAGAAGCCAGAGGGCTGGCTCTGTCTTCGGAACTGTTTATCAATGGCAGTCTGAACACCTTTGCCCAGGAAACCAATGTCAACACGAAGAGCCGTATCATCGACTATGACATCCGGGAGCTGGGCGAACAGCTGATGCCCCTTGGCATGCTGGTCACACTGGATTCGATTTTTAACCGTGTGATCCAGAACTGGAAGAAGGGAAAAACGACATGGATCTTTGCGGATGAGTTTTATCTGCTGTTCCGCTATGAATACAGTGCGGACTTTTTCTACCGCCTGTACAAGCGTATCCGTAAGTATTCCGGATTTGTAACCGGACTTACCCAGAACGTTGAGGAACTTCTGAAATCCGATACCGCCCGCCTGATGCTGGCGAACAGTGAGTTCCTGATCCTTTTGAATCAGGCTACCACCGACCGGGATGAGCTGGCGGCACTTCTGAATATTTCAGACAACCAGTTATCCTACATCACCAATGTGGGTGCCGGCCATGGTCTGATCCGCTGTTCCGGAAATCTGGTGCCGTTTGAAAATTCGTTTCCAAGAAATACAAAACTGTATCGCCTGATGACGACCAAGCCGGGCGAAGCGTAAGAGCGGGACAAGCCGGGACTGGAGGTGTGAGATGAAGGATATCAAAACCAAAGAAGTTACAACAAAACCAAAGACCAAAAATCCTGCCTCCAGAATCCCGAAGGAGCTGATGCGGACGGCCATACTGGAGAGCAAGGAAAAGTCCCAGACCATCGCAAATGCCAGGGATAATGACATGGAGGAACAGTCCCCATCCGAGTATGCCAGTGGAAAAGTCGCATCCGCAGAGGAATGGGCTGCCAGAAAGTTTGGCAGAACTGTAACCAGCGCCGGAAAGACAGCAGCACAGACTTCCTACGAGAAGATCAAACTGAGAGTTACTGGTAAAAAAGAAGCGCAGAAAGAAGCCGCCAGAGGAACCGGGGACACACAGGCTCCCGATCCGGTCAGTCGGGAAGCACCGAAGCAAAAAAACCGGGAACAGGAGGCATCCCGTGTGAAGGTCAAGGAACGGGAAAACCAGGAAGTCCAGATTCAGAAAGCCAAGCGGCAAAAGGCGATTTCAGATGCCGTCAAAACGAAAGAACAGAAGATCCGGGCAGCTAGGGAGACACCAAGAATCCAGAATGGACAGGAAATGTCGGAAGGTGGATCGCTTTCCATCAAAAGACAAAACCAGAAAAGCAAGGCCGGAGATACCGCAAGGCAGAATGCCATCCGCCAGAAACAGCCGGAAACCATCCGGATCAAGGAAAAGCCACGGAAACAGTTGGAGCCGAAGACCATACAGCGGCGTACTATTAAGACCGCCCCTCCATCTGTGAAGATCAGCATCCAGCCAGAGCAGAAGCTCCGGGTGGCCAGTTCCAACGCCTTGACAGCCCGGATGCAGAAGCAGATGGAACGAAGGGCAGCGAAGCAGGCGGCGAAGAAAGCCGCCTTGCAGACTTCCGATGGAGTCCGCCGGATACAGAAAACGGCAAGGGCAGGGGAGAATACCTTCAAGGCAGCCAAGGCCGCCGTGGAAGCGGCAGCGAAAACCGTACAGTCCATGATAGCTGCACTGGGAGCCGCCGGAGCGGTCATGGTTCTGCTTCTGGTTATCATAGTCGGAATTATTGGCGGTGCCGCATTTTCGGGAAGCTCAGAGAGCAGCGAAGCACTCAGCCAGGAAGTCCTTTCCTACACATCAACCATCCAGAAATACGCCAATCAGTATGGAATCCCCGAATACGTCTCGGTGATACAGGCGATCATGATGCAGGAATCCGGCGGCCGGGGAACCGATCCCATGCAGAGCAGTGAGTGCCCATACAACACCCGGTACTCCAACAGCCCCAATGCCATCCAGGATGTAGACTACTCCATACAGGTGGGAATTCAATATTATGCGGACTGCCTAAGAGAAGCCGGATGCACCAGCCCACAGGATATGGACAAGCTGAAGCTGTCCCTGCAAGGGTATAACTACGGCAACGGATACATAACGTGGGCAATACGAAAATATGGGGGCTACAGTGCAGAAAACGCTTTGCAGTTTTCTAATGAACAGGCGGCTTCACATGGCTGGAGTGCCTATGGGGATCCAGAATATGTCCCTCACGTCCTGCGGTATTATTCCAGCGGCGGATTGTTTGCCGGCCTGTTTGGAGGCAACGGCCAGATTGTATCCGTGGCACTTACCCAGCTTGGAAATGAAGGTGGCCAGAAGTTCTGGTCGTGGTATGGATTTGACAGCCATGTAGCATGGTGTGCCTGCTTTGCCAGCTGGTGTGGAGATCAGGCAGGATTAATCGAAAACGGTAAGATGCCGAAGTTCTCTCTGTGTGATGACGGAATCGCATGGTTTCAGAGCAAGAGAAAATGGAAGAGCCGAGGATACTCGCCAGCGCCCGGAACCCTGATCTTTTTTGACTGGAATGGGGACGGAACCTCAGACCATGTGGGAATCGTGGAGAAAACTGAGGGAAGTACCGTATATACGGTAGAGGGAAACTCCAGCGATGCCGTGAACCAGAGAAGTTATGATATCAATAACGGAACAATCATGGGATATGGCATACTTTGAAAATTAATATGTTGACTCTTAGAGAGTAGTCAATAGTTTAGATTACCTTGACTAAAAAACAAATATAAAGTATTATGTGATTAGCTTTAACTAACTAGAAAAGGAGGGCGCACAATGACAAACCAATATATGACGAAGCTGTATCACGATCTGCTCTCCAACTCTCCGCAGACAGTGACAATAGATATTCCGGCTGATATGGGAACAGGTCAGATTTCGCAAGTTGTTACAAAGCAAGGAGCTGTTGTATCAGACTGGAAAATGAACTATTTTTCAGATATGAATGTGCAGGGTGTAAGCTGCGAAGATTATATTCAACTTTTATTCTGCTTCAATGATGGCGTATCGTGGAATATTGCAGATGCACGTCAAAGTGTCAGCATCCAGAAAGGCGAATCCTGCATTTATCGGGGACATGGTAAAATGGAATATTTGTGTTATTCTGGGAAGAAAGATTTCCTTTTTAAGAATATAAAAATTCCCATGCCATATTTTCACAAAATTTTGAATGACTACTTTGAAGATAGTGAAATAAACGCTTATGAAAAGAAATTACTGACAGGGATTTCAAAAGTGAGCGTTACCCCGTATATGGAGCACATTTTTGCGGAGGTAAAAGATTTTACGCAATACCGAGGTGGTTTAGGGTATTTATTCTTGGAAAGTAAAGTTTTTGAATTGCTGTCTGTATATTTAAGTGAAGTATTGGAACTCAGTATTCTTTCATCGAACCATATTAGCATTTCCAAAAGTGACAGGGATTCGATTACCGAAGCAAAAAGGATTATTGACAGTCAGCTTGCTTTTGCACCAAGCTGCGAGGAATTGGCGCGGCAGGTCAATATCAGCACTTCAAAATTGACGAAGGGCTTTTCCTCCCTGTTCGGAACATCGGTTCATGCGTATGTCATCGACCAGCGGTTAGAAAAGGCGGCAAGCCTGCTGTTAGAAAGTAATTTGAATGTCAGCCAGGTGGCTATACTGGTGGGATATTCAAAAGCGAGCAATTTCGCAGCGGCGTTCAAAAGGAAATACGGAGTGAATCCGAAAAACTATAAAGCAGAAGCTAAGATTGGATAAATGCAAAAATACTGATTTTGGGTAGAATAAAATTGGTTTTGGGTTGGAATCGTGGGCGCAAATTGCTATTATATGTGGTGTGGTTAGAAGAAGCTAACTGCACCACATTTTCATTTTCTCAGAGATAAGGAGGATACTGGTATGAGTTCCCAGAAAAAAAGTTCCCGGCTTGAGGGAAAAGATTTAATTACTATCGGCATCTACACCGTCATCTATGTTGTGATTGTTATGCTGGTGGCGATGCTTGGCTTTATCCCCATTTTTATTCCGCTGATGGCGGTGCTGTGCCCTTTGATTGGCGGCATCCCCTATATGCTGTATGTTACAAAGGCTAAAAAATTCGGGATGACTGCAATCATGGGTTTTCTGATTGGCCTAATCATGGTGTTCTTCGGCAACGGCTATCTTACTATGGTAACTGGTCTCGTTGGCGGCCTGTTGGCCGACGTGATCCTGAAAAAGGCGGACTACAAAAGTGCAAAGAGTACAGTTCTTTCCTGCGGCGTGTTCAGCATCTGGGTGTTTGGCAACTTTGCTCCCATTTTCCTGAACCGTGAAAGCTATATGGTAATGTTGACTGAAGGATACGGCGCTGAATATGCAGCTACCCTTAATACATATATGCCTATGTGGATTGCGCCTATTCTGCTGGTTGCCTGCTTTGTGTTTGGCCTTGTCGGAGGTGTGATTGGGAAAGCTATTTGCAAAAAGCACTTCCAGCGTGCCGGTATTGCATAATGGCGCGGGAAATTCTGCTCAGCAAAAAAACAGAACAAGGGTTACGGCTCGATCCGCGTACAAAACTGTTGCTCATCTTCATCATAAGCATTTTTGTCATGGGTGGAACAGGCGGAGAAGCTATGGGGCTGATCCGCCTTGTTCTTTGTACAGTTCCGGCTATATTGCTGCTTACCTCGAAACAATGTGCAAAAGCTGTGGGCTATATTGCTGTGTTTTCTGCTTTTTATGCTGTTCAAATTTATGTTTTGCCGCACCTTACGGGAATATTGAATTTCCTCGTTCTGTTTACAACAGGATTCTTCTGCCGAATCCTTCCCAGTGTTGCGATTGCTGCCTATGCGGTGAAAACAACAACGGTCAGTGAATTGATTTCCGGCATGGAAAGAATCCATATGCCTAAAGAAGTGACGATCCCCTTAACGGTCATGTTCCGCTTCTTTCCAACTGTCTTTCAGGAGTCAGAAGCAATCAGTGACGCTATGAAAATGCGTGGGATTAAACTTGGAGGGAAAAAATCTTCAAAAATATTGGAGTATAAGCTGATTCCGATGATTACCTGCTCCGTGAAAATCGGTGAGGAACTTTCCGCTGCGGCAATTACCCGTGGCCTCGGTGCTCCTGTCAAACGCACAAACATTTGCCAGCTTAAATTCAATTTTGCCGATGTGGTGCTGATCTTGTTTTGTTGCTTTGTAGTGTTTTGGGCGATTGCTTCCCCGATAATTTCCGCAGGAGGGATTTTGCCATGATAGATTTTCAAAATGTTTCTTTTTCTTATGGTGAAGAATCCAGCGGCGGAGGGATTAGAAATGTCAATCTCACCATAAACACAGGGGAATTTGTTTTACTCACGGGAGAATCCGGCTGTGGGAAAACAACGATTACCCGTTTGGTAAACGGGCTGGTGCCTCATTATTACGAGGGCAATTTAGAGGGTGATGTCCTTCTGGACGGAAAAAGCGTATCAGATACGCCGCTTTATGACTTGGCTGCTATGGTGGGATCTGTATTCCAGAATCCCAAAAGTCAGTTTTTCAACGTGGATACGGATAGTGAATTAGCCTTTGCATGTGAAAATTTAGGCTATCCTCAGGAGGATATCCTGAAAAGGATTGACCGGACAGTTTCCGATTATCATATTGAAGATTTGATGGGGCGAAGCGTGTTTGCTCTGTCCGGGGGCGAAAAGCAAAAAATAGCCTGTGCTTCATCAAGTGTATTGCTGCCGGGAATTATGGTCCTGGACGAACCATCTTCTAATTTGGATATGGCTGCTATTGATGACCTGCGGCAGGTCCTGAGCCTCTGGAAAAAGCAGGGCAAAACAATTCTGATCGCAGAACACCGCCTTTACTACCTTCACGATCTTGCAGATCGTGTGCTGTATGTAAAAGATGGGGAGATTGAACGGGAATACACGCCTGCTGAATTTGACAGCTTATCGGATGGCACTCGAAAAGAAATGGGGCTGCGGCCGTTTTCTCTCTCGAAGTTGAAGCCTGCGAATCAGTATCAGGCGCATACAGCTAAACAGATGGAATTTCAAAATTTCTGCTTTGCGTATAAAAAGCGGGAACCGGAAAGCCTCCATATTCCGAGTGCAGAACTGCCGGTTGGAGAAACGATTGCCATTATCGGTCTGAATGGCGCTGGAAAATCTACTCTGGCCCGCTGTATTTGCGGACTGGAAAAGAAGTGTGGCCTTTTGCAGGTTGACGGGAAAACCCTTGATTGGAAAGCCCGGCTCAAACATTGCTACATGGTAATGCAGGATACCAGCCATCAGCTATTTACCGAAAGCGTGACGGATGAAGTGCTTCTGAGCATTGACAACGAGGATGAAACTGTTGTGGATAAAATCCTTAAACAGTTTGATCTGCTGGAATATAAAGACAGGCACCCGCTTTCTCTTTCCGGCGGGCAAAAACAGCGGGTAGCGATCGCGTCTGCCATTGTGAGTGACCGGGAGATCATTGTGTTTGACGAACCAACCAGCGGGCTTGATCTCAAACATATGCGGGAAGTTGCGCGGAGTTTGAAGTCACTCGCGGATCAGGGCAAAACGCTTCTTGTTATTACGCATGATCCGGAGTTGGTGATGGCGGGATGTTCGTATGTAGTCCATATGGAAAAAGGGCAAATAAAAGAAAGCTATCCATTGGACGAATCCGGCAGTAAAAAGGTTTTGGATTTTTTCCGAATCCGCCAGTGAATTTTAGAAATTATGAATGTCAGGGCCGCCTTGACTGGACAGAAAGATAATGATAAGAGGCCGCTTTACTTTGGCGGCCTCTTGTTTTTGAAGCACAGACAGTACGGCTCAATATAAGGAGGGCTTATGTTCAAAAAAATCTTTGAGTACGCAGGGCCATATAAGAAAAATATGTATGTGGCCACGGTTGTCGTACTGGTCAGCGTTCTTATGGGCGTCCTGCCTTTTGTGCTGGCCTATCAGGTCATTTCGCCATTGGTTATGGGCGATTCTGTTGAAACAGAATTTGTTTTATTGCGTGTTATAGGGGTTTTGATCTGTCTTGTTTTGCAGGCGTTTTTTTATGGATGGGGATTATCAATTTCTCATAAAGCAGCATATAACACATTGTTCCGGCTGCGGGTATCTCTGCAAAAGAAGTTTGAGAAACTTCCCCTTGGCATTGTGGAGGAAAAAGGGACAGGGACAATCAAAAAGCTGTTTGTCGATGATGTGGACAGCTTGGAATTGCTCCTTGCTCATTCAGTCCCGGAGGGTATCGCAAATTTACTGATCCCGCTGGTGATTTATGTTGCTATGTTTTGTGCGGACTGGAAACTGGCTCTTATGTCTTTGGCCTCTATCCCGATCAGCCTGCTCTCCATGGTCATTATGTACTCTGTTGGAATGAAGCGCATGGGTCCCTACTATCAGTCTGCACAGAAAATGAACAACACGATCATTGAGTACATCAATGGTATGGAGGTTGTCAAGGTTTTCAACCGGGAGAGTGAATCTTACGAGAACTTCCGCAAGGATGTAACGGACTATCGGGATTATACCTTGGCATGGTATAAGGCCGCCTGGCCCTGGATGGCGATATACGGAAGTCTACTGCCCTGCACTGTTATTCTGACTTTGCCTCTTGGGGCATGGTTTGTTCTCTGTGGCATAAGCACTTTACCTGATTTGATTTTAGTCCTCTGCCTTTCCCTCAGCATTGGGATTCCTCTCCTGAAAGCACTGGGCTTTATGGAGACGATTCCGAATCTGAATTATAAGATCACGGCACTTGAACAGATGTTAAATACGGCACCGCTGCAAGCTGCTGAGGATGATTTCCACGGACAGGATTTTAACATTTCTTACGATCATGTTTCCTTTGCGTATCAGACGACACAGCCTGGCCCAGATGGGAAACCGATAATAGCGGAAAACGAAGTCCTCCACGATATTACCTTTGTGGCACAAGCAGGACAAAAAACTGCCCTGGTTGGTGAATCCGGTTCTGGCAAGAGCACCCTTGCAAAACTGTTGATCCACTACTATGACCCGCAGAAAGGGAGCATTTCCATTGGCGGGCAGAAACTTTGTGATATGAGCCTGGAGGCATTGAACAGCCGCATTTCCTATGTGGCTCAGGATCAGTACCTGTTTAACACCTCCCTGCTGGAAAATATCCGTCTTGGACGTTTGGATGCTACCGATGAGGAAGTAATGCAGGCGGCGAAGAAAGCCCAGTGTATGGAGTTTCTGGAAAAGCTGCCGCAAGGTATTCACTCCATGGCGGGCGATGCGGGGAAAATGCTTTCCGGGGGGCAGCGCCAGCGAATTTCCCTGGCGCGGGCAATATTGAAGGATGCCCCGATTGTAGTGCTTGACGAGGCCACGGCCTATGCTGATCCAGAAAATGAGGAAAAAATGGAGGCTGCTATTGCGGAGCTGGTGGAGGGAAAAACCTTGGTAGTTATCGCTCACAAACTTCCCGCTATAATGAACGCAGATCAAATATGCGTTATGGATCACGGAAAGATGGTGGCAACCGGAAAACATCAGGAGCTGATTCAAGCTTGCCCAGAATACCAAAAGTTGTGGAAAGCGGCTCAGGACAGCGCCGAGTGGAAAGTATCTACTGCAAAGGAGGGAAGATAAATGTTTGCATTGATTTCAAGAATCCTGAACCTCTCCGGGAGGTATAAAAGCCGTATTCAGGCTGCATTTCTATGTGCATTTGTCGAGTCCATTCTCTCCAAAATGCCGATCTTCATGGCGTTTATTGTCTTGGCCGGGTTTGCTGATAATACGCTGACTGGAAAGACCTGTCTGTTTGTCGGACTTGGATTATTAGCTGTTGTAGTGGTTCAGACAGTGGTTCACTATTTGAGCGACCGTCTGCAAAGTGCCGCTGGATTTATGATCTTTGCTGATAAACGGATGGAGTTGGGAAATCATTTAAGAAAAATGCCGATGGGTTACTTTACATCGGGGAATATTGGCAAAATCAGCTCTGTTCTCAGTACGGATATGGTATTCATTGAGGAAGTTTCTATGAGTACCATTGGCAACATGATGAGCTATATGCTGTCTACTTTTGTTTTATCTGTTTTTATGTTCGTACTGGATTGGAGACTTGGGCTGATTGCGGTAATCATTACCTTGCTGGCATCACTGGTTGCAAAATATATGAATAAGGTTTCCTTCAAGGAGGCTGTCGGGCGTCAAAACCAAAGCGAGAATTTGACGGATGCGGTCTTGTCTTTTGCTGAAGGAATTGGGGTTATCAAAAGTTACAATCTGCTCGGAGAAAAATCTGACGAATTAACGGAAAACTTCAAAAAATCAAGGGATGTCAATACGAAGTTTGAGCAGAAAATGACACCGTGGACCACTGGCTTAAACATTCTCTATGGCGTGGGTATTGCCGCTATCTTCGGTTTATCCGTTTTTTTACATCAGGAAGGCGTACTCTCCCTGGCTTATCTTTTGGGCGTGCTGCTGTTTGTCTTTGATCTCTTTGGACCTCTGAAAGCTCTTTATGGAGAAGCAACCCGACTAACCGTTATGAACGCTGCCCTTGATCGTATTGAAGCGGTATTGGATGAACCGGAACTTTCCGACAACGGCAAGCAGCATATTCCGGCTCAGGCACAGCCGGGACAGCCGGAAGTCCTGTTCAACGATGTTACATTTGCTTATCAGGATAAAGAGGTTCTGCATCATATCAGTTTTGCCATGAAGAAAAATTCTATGACAGCGCTGGTTGGACCGTCCGGTAGCGGTAAGTCCACCATTGCAAACTTGCTGGCGCGACTTTGGGATGTAAAATCCGGCAATGTGACGATAAGGGGCGTGGATATTCGCAATGTACCTCTGTCGGAATTGATGGATCAGATCAGCATGGTATTCCAGCGCGTGTATCTGTTTCAGGACACCATTTACAACAATATCATCATGGGAAAGCCGGATGCCACGGAAGAAGAAGTCTATGAGGCTGCCAGAAAAGCCCGCTGCTATGATTTCATTATGGCTTTGCCCGACGGATTCCAAACGGTGGTTGGTGAGGGCGGTGCAACACTTTCCGGCGGCGAAAAACAGCGTATTTCGATTGCCCGCTGTATTCTGAAAGACGCGCCTATTGTCATTTTGGATGAAGCTACCGCAAGTGTAGATACGGACAATGAAAGCTATATTCAGGAGGCTATTTCCGAATTGGTGAAGGGAAAGACCCTGCTTGTAATCGCTCACCGCCTAAATACCATCCAGAACGCCGATCAGATTTTAGTTATAGACAACGGCCAGATTGCACAGCAAGGAACCCATGAGGAACTTTTGAAACAGTCTGGTATCTATCAGGATTTTGTCAATATCCGAAAGAGTGCGGCTGGCTGGAGTCTTGCTTAATGACGAAAGGAGCTGCCTATGAAACTTCATACTGCCGGAGAGGATTATTTGGAGGCCGTGCTTATACTTCAAAAGAAGCTCGGTATGGTGCGTTCCGTGGATGTTGCTCGGTACATGGAGGTTTCAAAACCCAGCGTATGTTACGCAGTAGGAACTTTGCGAGAGGGCGGTTTTTTGACAATGGATGAAAAGCATTATCTGCACCTGACAGAACTTGGCCGGGATATGGCTGAAAAAATTTACGAACGCCATTGTTTTTTTACTCATCAACTTATATCCGTTGGAGTTAATCCACAAATTGCAGAAGTTGATGCTTGTCGTATGGAACATGCAGTCAGTGATGAAAGTTTTCAAAAACTGAAAGAGCATGCGATGAGAGAGATTGCTTCACAAAAAATTGACAATATATTTGATGATTTTCCTGTGAAGAAGTAGAAAATGTTGCTTTGCTAAAATAGATTAAATATGAAAGACACAAAATACAAGATATTAGCATATTTTGACAATCAATCATATCGAAAACTATTCAATGAGATAAACTCAGATTATGCAGAAAATCTACAAATTTTACTGCATAATTTGAGTTTATTTTCTTATGATGTGCTTATAATAGGAGTGATCCTTTATAAAGAGAACATAAGTAATATTATATCTGCTATTAGAAAGATAACGCAGATACCAATTATTATTTTGACGGATACTTCTTCTTTATTGTGTATGTCATGGAAAAAAGAATTAATATACGCTGGTGCAGACTGTGTAATGGATATAAATAGCACTACAGAAGAAGTAGATCTGCAGATTTTTTCATTGGCACGACGAAATAATAAACAAAAAATAACTCAAAAGCAATCCGAAACGCTGATTAATAAGGGAAAACTTGTAATGAATCATAAGAAACATAAAGTATTTTGGAATAATGTAGCGTTACATTTAACACGACAAGAATATAATTTTTTATATTTATTAGCGGTGACACCGATGAGAGTATACACATTTGAACAGATTTACCAGCTTGTCTGGAAAGATTATCCTGTTGGTGATATTAAAAATATCATCTGGTGTCTGGTAAAGCGACTGAGAAAAAAGCTGAATGTTGTTGAAGATGGTGCTGGGAATTGTATCGTCAGTGTCAGGGATATAGGTTACAAATTTGAATTGAATAAAGAAAACGAACAACAGTAAGGCGAATGATCCGTAAAAAGATTATTCGTCTTATTTTATTTATTCTGGAAAGAAGGTGATAAAAACTGACCGTCAATTGACAGTTTCCTGACCGTTAACTGACAGGTGCATCCGATACACTGTGCCTTTGTAAAGATATGATTACAAAGGAGATCCGTGTTTGCAGGGAGACAGCAGAAATGCCGGACATTCCTGTAGACAGGAAGAACGGACCAGAGCACCGCCACACTCCGATTTGATTTCGCAAAAATTCAGATCGGAGGAAAACATAAGTGGCTTACAATAAAGCAAAAGAAGAATATAGATGGAACCAGTGGAAAGCAGAGGAAGAGAAGATCCTGCGTGAACAGGGCGTGGATGAAGAGACGATCCAGAAGCTTCGGGAGTACGACTGGGACGATTTCAATGCAGAGCGGAGATTCCGGGAACACCAGACCTCGCTTCTGGACTGTATGGAACTGCTCCTGGAAGAAAAAGAAACCAAAGAGTCCCAGCCGGAGAGCGTAGAAGCCCTGCTGGATACCGAAGAATATACAGAGGCGTACTATTAAGACAGCCCCTCCGTCTGCGAAGATCAGCATTCAGCCAGAACAGAAGCTCCGTGTGGCCAGCTCCGACGCCCTGACAGCCCGGATGCAGAAGCAGATGGAACGAAGGGCAGCGAAACAGGCGGCGAAGAAAGCAGCTTTGCAGACTTCCGATGGAGTACGCAGGATACAGAAAACGGCAAGGGCAGGGGAGAATACCTTCAAGGCAGCCAAGGCCGCCGTGGAAGCGGCAGCGAAAACCGTACAGTCCATGATAGCTGCACTGGGAGCCGCCGGAGCGGTCATGGTTCTGCTTCTGGTTATCATAGTCGGAATTATTGGCGGTGCCGCATTTTCGGGAAGCTCAGAGAGCAGCGAAGCACTCAGCCAGGAAGTCCTTTCCTACACATCAACCATCCAGAAATACGCCAATCAGTATGGAATCCCCGAATACGTCTCGGTGATACAGGCGATCATGATGCAGGAATCCGGCGGTCGGGGAACCGATCCCATGCAGAGCAGTGAGTGCCCATACAACACCCGGTACTCCAACAGCCCCAATGCCATCCAGGATGCAGACTACTCCATACAAGTGGGAATCCAATATTATGCGGACTGCCTGAAGGAAGCCGGATGCACTAGTCCCCAGGACATGGACAAGCTGAAACTGTCTCTGCAAGGATATAACTACGGTAACGGATACATAACGTGGGCTCTCCGAAACTATGGGGGCTACAGTGCAGAAAACGCTTTGCAGTTTTCCAATGAACAGGCGGCTTCACATGGCTGGAGTGCCTATGGGGATCCAGAATATGTCCCTCACGTCCTGCGGTATTATTCTAGCGGCGGATTGTTTGCCGGCCTGTTTGGAGGCAACGGCCAGATTGTATCCGTGGCACTTACCCAGCTTGGAAATGAAGGTGGCCAGAAGTTCTGGTCGTGGTATGGATTTGACAGCCATGTAGCATGGTGTGCCTGCTTTGCCAGCTGGTGTGGAGATCAGGCAGGATTAATCGAAAACGGTAAGATGCCGAAGTTCTCTCTGTGTGATGACGGAATCGCATGGTTTCAGAACAAGGGAAAATGGAAGAGCCGAGGATACTCGCCAGAGCCCGGAACCCTAATCTTTTTTGACTGGAACGGAGATGGAACCTCAGACCATGTAGGAATCGTGGAGAAAACCGAGGGCAGTACCGTATACACCGTAGAGGGAAACTCCAGTGATGCCGTGAACCAGAGAAGCTACGATATCAATAACGGAACGATCATGGGATATGGTATACTTTGAAAATTAATATGTTGACTCTTAGAGAGTAGTCAATAGTTTAGATTACCTTGACTAAAAAACAAATTAGAGAATGAGTATGAATTTTACAATAAAAAGAGGTGCAAACTTAGCGCCTCTTTTTTGTGAGTGCGCCTAGCGGCGCACGTTTCTAACGGGTTAAAGTCCCGAATCCGCCCGGTAGTGGGAAGGATATAGCCGAAGGCAAGGGTGTCCATCGTGAGATGGAATCTGAAGGAAGCTGGATGTGAGGAACATACTAACTCATGGGCAAATCTCTGGTCTGACGAACAGAAATCTCATATAAGGTTATGCATGAGGATAAGGCTGCTTACCAAGTCGAAGTCCAATAACTACACGGAATCATGCATGATAAATGAGGCAGATGGATGGAGAGGAAGAAACGTGTGGTACCTAGGGAGGTCTGTGCGGTACGCCTTGAAAGAGGTAACCACTGCATAAAGCAATGCTGAACGCACAGAAGTCAGCAGAGGTCATAGTAGCCGAGAGGTGAAGGACCGAATCAGTAGGAGTCTTGAGTATGACCGAGAAAGGAGGAATGACCATCTATGCCAGAAAACATTGAAAACAATGGCTGTTCGCAAAGAGATAATGCGGAACATGAAGGGTATGTGAAAGCGTCTAGGTCATTCAATCGGATATGGAAAGAAAGAGACAGTGCACAGCCGAGACTTTTAGAAGCGATCCTGTATAAAGATAACTTTAACAGAGCGTATAAGAGAGTTAAGGCAAACAAGGGAGCACCAGGAATTGATGGCATGACCATTGAAGAGGCTCTTCCATATCTAAAGGAGCATCAACAAGAGATAACCGACCGCATTTATCGTGGAAAGTATACTCCGTCTCCAGTAAGACGAGTTGAGATTCCCAAACCAGATGGTGGTGTGCGAAAGCTTGGTATACCAACGGTGATAGACCGTACAATCCAACAGGCAATCACGCAAGAGTTAGTGCCAATCTATGAACCGCTGTTTGCAGATGGTAGCTTTGGCTATCGTCCGGGCAGAAGTGCGAAGGACGCAATACAAAAAGTGAAAGAGTATGCAGAACAAGGATACACATATGCAGTATCCTTAGATTTATCAAAATACTTCGACACACTGAACCATGAAATTCTCCTTAACTTACTCCGTAAGAATGTAAAGGACGAACGGGTGGTGCAGTTGATTAAGCGATATCTGAAAAGCGGGGTAATGGAGAACGGAGTAGTCATGGAAACAGAGGAAGGTTCGCCACAAGGAGGAAATCTATCCCCACTACTGGCGAATATCTATCTCAATGAGTTTGACCAGGAGTTTTTGAAGAGAGGAGTCCCATGCGTCAGATATGCAGATGACATCGTGCTCCTTGCGAAGAGCAAACGGGCATCGGAGAGACTTCTGGAAAGCAGTACGAAATACCTTGAAGAGAAACTGAAACTTACAGTCAACAGAAAGAAAAGCCGTACTGTCAGTGTGTTTGCAATCCGAAATTTTAAGTATCTAGGCTTTGCATTGGGAAGGAATGGAACGGGTATTTATGTTCGCGTTCATCCAAAGTCATGGAGAAAGTTTAAGTCGAGACTGAAAGCGTTGTCTTCCCGTAAACGATGTCAGTCAATCAAGCCAAGCCTTGAGAAAATCAAGATATATGCAAGAGGATGGCTGAACTATTACGGAATAGCAAGCATGAAGAACAACATCGAAGAGATCAACGGATGGCTCTACCACAGAATACGCATGTGTATATGGAAACAGTGGAAACTTCCAAAAACAAAGAAAAGAAATCTGATAAAGATGGGAGTACACGAATACTATGCGAATATGGCGGCAAACTGCCGAAGAGGACACTGGTATTGTGCGAATCTGACAACAGTTAAGAAAGCCATGACAAAAGAGAGACTGATAAACGGTGGCTTCTATGATTTAGCCACAGCCTATCAGTCCGTGCACGTCAACTATTGAAACCGCCGTGTACCGAACGGTACGCACGGTGGTGTGAGAGGACGGCGGTTAGTCACCGCCTCCTACTCGATTAATATAATTAAAAAATTTCTAAAAAAATGGCAAGTGATTCTAATCTTTACGCATATTATAATTATTTTTTCGGTAAATTTCAGGCGATTGATTAAAATAGTTTTTAAAAGCGCTAGAAAATTTACTTGCGTTTTGATACCCTAAATGTTTGGCTATAGATGAAATTGATAATTCATTCTTTTTAAGTAACAGTGAAGCATATTTCATTTTGGATTGTCGAATGTATGTCCCAATAGGAACACCATACATTTTTTTGAATGATTCTCGAAGTTTAGTTTGTCCCATTGCTGCTATTTTGCAAAGCTGCGAGAGTTCTGGTGGGTTTAAAATATTCTGTTCAATAGCCAGACGTACAGATTCCAGCGCCTTTTTCTCTTGTTTGGAAAGAGACTGGTGTTTAGATGCTATCTCCTGTCGCTGTTTATGAAAGTTGCCTGCCACAATAGAAAGCAGTTCACCCACTTTGCTTTCGTAGTAAAGACGGGAGGTTTCGCCAGCAATCAGTTTATCCCGTATCTGCAAAAACAGGGTTCCAATTTCCGGGGTATTATAATCAAAAGCTTTCCAATCATAAACCTCTGCATAGTCAAAATCGTCCGGGGTAAAACGGTCTTGCAGATTTTTCTCTATGTAATCTTCAAACAGCAAAACTGACGCATAGCTGATTGGTATATTGGGTTGATATAATACTCGCCCCTGTGACGGCTTATTTAGATAAAGGTGGATTCCCTCTGTGATGGGTTGGGCTTTCCGCCCATTCTGGATCAGGGTAACACCGCCGGATTCCAAATAATAAATTTTCACCAGCTTTTGATTGATCTCATATTTACGTTCCATTGAGGCGTATGGTATCCAGCTTCCGGTTGACAGGAATAATCCATCTGTCGGTTGAACCTGATAGATATTTCCATAGCCTTGTCTGTTTTGCGGCTGCAAGGTGCAGATTCCATTATGATTATCCTGTCGAAAATGATAATCATGCAGATAAAAAGAAGCATCCCCTAATTCGTGCGCGGCCTGTGTAGAATCGGTCTGCATCCTGCTCACCCCCGTTTCTTATGTAGTCGGAATAATCCGCAGTATCTTTTTTTATGCTCCAAAATGTCGCAAAGGCTGTCAGCAAAACCACAAAAAGCACTGATATATCCGGTTGTTTTTCCACTTTTAACTCCTGTTTTGACCTTTTTTGCCGGATTTGACACAAAAAAAATCACTGAGTAGAATGGCATTACTGGCTGGTTAGCTGACTCTAATCACAGCAATTCTATCACGATTTTGTGCGTAGGTCAATGAGGCTTCTGCCAGCAAATAATAAATAGGAGGACGTTGAAAATGTCTAATTCACAACAAATGAAAAAAGGGCTATCTGTGCGTGATTTGATTACCACCGGCATCCTTGCTGCTTTGTACATGGTATGCGCCATGATTGGCGAAGCTATCTTTGGGTTCTTCCCTGTACTGACTTTCCTTTGCCCGCTGTCTATTGCGCTGCTGTGCGGCCCGGTTTATATGCTGATACTGGCGAAGGTGCCGAAGCATGGCCCAATCATTGTCACCGGTATTTTGGTAGGAGGTGTACTGTTCGTACTCGGTATGTACTGGTCTATGTGTTTGGCATATTGTATTCTCGGCGTTGTGGCCGATCTGCTGGCCGGTTCCGGGAACTTTAGAAACAAAGGGCGTAACCTGTTGTCCTACATGATTTTTGTTCTCAGCCCAGTTTTCTCCTACGGTATGCTTTGGTTTGACCGCGACGCCTATGTGCAATATTTGGTAGAAAAGGGAACAGAACAGACCTATATGGACACAATGGTTTCAACCGCGCAAAACTGGATGCTCCCGGCAATGATTATCGGCGTGTTGATCTGTGCTGCTATCAGCGGTCTTGTAGGCCAGAAACTATTGAAAAAGCATTTTGAAAAGGCCGGAGTAGTGTAATGGAGATGCAACTGCAAACAAAAGACACACTTGCCACATTACATTTAGACCCTCGCACAAAACTATATCTGTTGATCGTCGGAAATGTTGCGTTGTTCCTTGCGCCCTCTTTACTCTATGAGATTGCGCTGGTTGTATGCGTTGTGATTCTCGGCGTCCTTGTAGGAGCAAAGCGGTTTACGGTAAGAATGGCTGCTATCTATGCGGGAATGGTTGTTCTGCATATCATTGGAACAAATTATTTGACAGGGACTTTGCAGATTGCGATTGTAACATTTACCGTATTTATCCGTAAAATCTTTCCTTGTGCCATGCTCGGAGGTATTTTAGTCAGCACGACAAGGGTAAATGAATTTATGGCGACCATGAACCGTATTCATATGCCAAAAGCAATGGTTATTCCTCTGACGGTCATGCTCCGTTATTTTCCTATGGTGCATGAGGACTGGGGCTATATCAGCGATGCCATGCGGATGCGCGATGTAGCTCCAACCGTAAAAAGTCTGCTAACCCATCCGGCCCGAACAGCGGAATGTATCTATGTTCCGATGATGATGTCAGCACTGAAAGTGGCGGATGAATTATCGGCGGCGGCTGTTACAAGGGGGCTGGAAAATCCGAAGCCCCGAACCTGCTTGCAGGAAATCCACTTTAATGTTGCGGATGCTGTATGCTTTATCCTGTTCACTTTGTTTATGTCAGTGTCAATCTGGCTGAAATTGAAAGGGGGTGCAGGCTAATGATCCGTTTTGACAAGGTTTCTTTTACCTATCAGGAATCATTACAAAATGGCGGACTGCGCGATGTTGATTTGACAATCAACAAAGGCGAGTGTGTGCTGTTGTGTGGGCGAAGCGGCTGTGGGAAAACCACATTGACCCGTCTTGTGAATGGACTGATTCCATACTTTTATCCGGGAGAAGTTACCGGCACAACCTATGTTGACGGTAAAGATATACAGGATTATCCCATATACGAAGTGTCCGAGTATGTGGGGTCTGTATTCCAAAATCCACGCTCTCAATTTTTTAATGTAGATACAGACAGTGAAATCTCCTTTGGAATGGAAAATCTGACTTATCCAAGAGAAAAAATGAAAGAACGCATTTCAAAGACAGTTGCGGATTTGGATATAGCCCATCTGACCGGGAGAAGCATATTTGAATTGTCTGGCGGTGAAAAACAAAAGGTGGCGTTTGCGTCCATCTATGCTATGTCTCCGAGTATTTACTTGTTAGATGAACCATCGTCCAATCTGGATATGGATGCTATTGAGGATTTGCGGCGTACACTTGAACTCCTAAAGAAACAAGGCAAGACCATTCTAATTGCAGAACATAGGATTTATTATCTGAGGGAATTAGTTGACCGCATTGCGTATATGGAAAACGGGGCTATATCTGCTGTGTTTTCTCCAAGCCAGTTTCTTTCTATTCCTGAAGAACAGCGGCATAGTATGGGACTTCGCGCTTTAGATTTGTCAAAGGTACAGCCAAGAGCCTTTGCTGAAAATTCTCAAAAGCCGATTTTGGAAGTCAGGAACTTATCCTTGTTCTATAAGAAAAAGCCGGTTCTAGACGATTTGAATTTGAGTGCGGCACCGGGAGAAATCATAGGAATTATCGGCCATAACGGAGCCGGGAAATCTACATTTTCCAGAACACTATGCGGCCTGCACACAAACTGTACGGGACAAATTCTTTGGGATGGTAAAGAACTGAACGCAAAGAGCCGGTTAAAACGCTCCTATATGGTGATGCAGGACGTAAGCTATCAGTTATTTGCCGATACATTGGAAAAGGAATGTGTATTTGGAATTAAGCATCCTGATCTGGATGCAGCAAAACAGGCAATGGAACGGCTGGGTATTTATGAGTACCGTACTCATCATCCCAATACACTTTCCGGGGGGCAGAAGCAGCGTGCAGCCGTGGCGGTCAGTATGGTATGCTGTAAGGATGTTTTAATTTTTGATGAACCAACTAGCGGACTTGATTATGACAGCATGATTCAGGTTGCGGGGTTATTTCAAACGCTTTCCAAAATGGGAAAGGTAATTTTTGTTGTAACCCATGATTACGAATTTTTAGCGGCAGCCTGTACAAGAGTGATTCATTTAGATAACGGAAAACAGCAGGAAGATTACCCACTTTCCCCCGACAATCTGCATCGACTACATGATTTTTTCTTGCGGTCAGAAAGGAGGCAGAACCTTGAGGAGAATGGAAAATGACCTCCTGTTCTTCCATGAGCTGATTGGTAACTGTTCCGTTGAAAAGGATTCAAAGATATATACAATTTCTCCCAAATTTGGGAAAGGCACCATGCAGAGCTTTGAAGTGATGCCTGGTGCTGAAATTGTTTATAGCAATGTTCATATCACAACTCCAATTCAAAAAAATATCCAATGTATAGATCGTTTTATTGAAGTCACCTATTGCTTTCAGGGGCGAGTGAATATGCTGTTCAGCGACCAGCTGGAGATGATTATGAGCGACCATTATATTTCTGTTTTCAATGGTGCAAGCCACCTGAAAAGCTGTGATTTTGGAGAAGAACCTTTTGTTGGTGTTTCAGTGGTGGCTTATCTGCCGCAGATCATAAACAGCCTGAATATCATGCTGGGAACAATCGCGTTTGACGAGGACATGGATTTTCAAGGACTTTTTACAGCGGGCGGATGCTTTATAGCACCCGCAACAAAAAGTGTGGAGCATATTTTTACCGAACTGCTCTTGCTGCCGGAACAGTACCGCAATTACCTTATGCGTATTAAAGTCATGGAACTATTGCTATACCTGGTTGGCAAAATGGAGTATCGGACAGATTTTGGAATTTCACTATTCCGCAAGGAGGAGATGAATTGTAATGAGTGATGTAAAAGCCCTGTTTGGACTAATTGATAAGAAAAATAAGCGCCGCCTGATTGGTGCGGTGATCTGTTGCGTCCTGTCTGTTTTGTGCGGCATCCTGCCCTATTTAGGCGTTTGGGGTATTGTGACCTGTTTCCTGGATGAACGGACAGAGAACCTTTTTCAATATGTGTGCCTGATTGCTGTAGCAATCATTTTGAAACATCTGCTGTTTGGAACCGGCACAAAAATCTCTCACAAGGTAGCCTACCAGACATTGGGGGAAACCCGTAAAAAGCTGTTCCGTAAAATTGCCCGTTTACCAATGGGCTATGTGAAAACAACGGCATCCGGGCAGGTCAAAACGATCATTATGGACAATATGGAACAGTTGGAGACATTTTACGCCCATAACATTCCAGAGATTATTTCTGGTCTCGCTGTACCGCTATGTATGGAAATCCTGCTGGCGATATTGGACATTAGGGTAGCCGGTATCATGCTGATTCCGGTCGTTCTGTTTATTCTTGTCGGTATTCTTATGATTATCGTTCAGATGAAAAAAATGGACGAATTTAATCAGGCGTTTGCCGACGTCAGCGTTAAGACGGTGGAATATGTCAACGGTATGAAAGAACTGAAGATATTTGCCGCCGACGAATCCACTTATGGCCGCCTGTCAGAAAGCATCCGCACTTACAGCACCGTTGTAACAGAGTGGTTTCAAAGCTGCTTGAAATATGTTGCTTTCAATCATGCCGACTTAAACAGCAACCTTGTGTTCTTGTTTCCACTTGCTGGTTTGATGTACCTCTCCGGCAGCGTGACAGCGGCCAGCTATATTATGTATCTGTTTATGGGGCTTGCCATGCTGATTCCGTTGGAAACTGTTTCTAATAACTTTGATTATATCGGCATGAACGCTTCTGTTGCAAAAAAGATAGACGAAATTCTGAAGCTGGATGAAATGGCGGATATGACCTCGAAGGCAGAACTTTCCGACCACACGATTGTGTTTGAACACGTTACATTTTCCTATGGGGAAGGACAGCCGGTATTAAAAGATGTCTCATTTACTGTTCCTGATGGAAAAGTAACTGCGCTCGTCGGTGTTTCCGGCAGCGGTAAAAGTACGGCGGCCAGCCTGATCTGCCGGTTTTGGGATATAACCGAGGGACAGATTTGCCTGGGAGGCGTACCGCTGAACCAGATTCCGCTATCCGATCTGATGTCCCAGATCTCCTTTGTGACCCAGAATACGTTCCTGTTCAAAAAGAGTATCCGGGAAAACATTATGATGGGAAACCAAGAGGCCACGGAGGAAGAAATGATGCAGGCAGCAAAGGATGCCGTATGTCACGACTTTATTATGCGGCTTCCAAAGGACTATGACACAGTGATAGACAAGGAAACCAAGTTGAGCGGTGGCGAAAAACAGAGAATCACATTGGCAAGGGCAATTCTGAAAAATGCGCCGATTGTGATTCTTGACGAGGCAACGGCTTACATTGACGCCGACAATGAAGATTTACTGCAAAAGGCGCTGGCTAAATTATCAGAGGGAAAAACCGTACTCGTAATAGCGCACCGTCTTTCCAGTATCAAGGAAGCTGATTCGATTGTGGTTCTGGAACAAGGCAAAGTGATTGATTGCGGCACACATGATGAATTGATAAGATGTTGCTCCCCGTATCAGGATATGTGGGCGGCCTTTGAGCAATCCGATCAATGGAAAATGGGAGGTGTAAACGCATGATTGCTATGATACGGAAATTCTTAGAACTTGCAGGCGAGCGTAAAAAGCAGCTTTATCTTGCGTGGCTGTTTCAGGCGTTGACCTCAATTTGTGAGGGCGCGATATATTTCATGCTGTTCCTTGCGATAAAAGATATTTTGGGCGGTTCGTTTACAAGGGAAAAACTGATACAGTATAGCCTTATGTTTCTGGTTTATACTGTCCTGCATTTTGTTTTTTATTACTTTACGATTGCAAAACAGCGCCCGGTATCTTATGCCATGATGCGGGATGAACGCCTTTCGATTGCGGCAAAAATCAAACAGTTTCCGCTATACTACTTTACAAAAGACAAGATCAGCCAGCTTACATCTTTGTTTACAACTGATTTAAGTTTTGTGGAAATGAATATCATGGAGATTATTGCCGGTTTCGTTTCCAGCATGATCATGACGGTTGTATTTGCTCTGATGCTGCTTAGTGTGGACTGGCGTATGGCGCTTCTTCTGTTTGTGGGAATCATCCCCGGTTATATCCTCTACCAGCAGTTTCAAAAGAGCATGGTTCAACTGGGAGAGCAGAAGAAAAATGCACAGGTGGCAATGATTGATTCCACGCTGGAATATGTACAGGGTATGGAAACGATCAAGGCATACCGGCTGGAACAAACCGGTAAGCTCGTAGAGAATCAGGTGGACGGATATTGCACAGCTTCTGGCCGTTATGAATCGACGCTGACGAATTGGAGTATGGGTTATAAGATCTGCCTGAATCTGGGGCTGTTTTTGAGTTTGGGTGTTGGCATTACAATGGTTCGTTCTGGTTCATTAGCCTCGGCAACCTATTTGTTTTTTGCAATCATGGGTATTATTTTTTACCGTCCGCTGGAAGCTCTGATGGGTTCCTTTGCAATGATGAATCTTGCAAACGCATCGTTGGATAATATAGCGGAAATTAACAACCTGCCGACTGAAAATGAAAAACAGGGAATTACACAGTTTGCCGATACACAAGCCGATGTACGGTTTGAAAATGTATCGTTTAGCTATGATGGAAAGCGTGAAGCAGTTAGTCATGTAAGTTTTTCAGCTAACCCCGGAACGATCACTGCATTGGTTGGTCCTTCTGGAAGCGGCAAATCTACTCTCCTTAATTTGATTCTGGGATTCGTGACGCCGAAAAACGGGCGGATTCTGTTGAATGGGAAAGATGCGGCAACATTAAAGCATAGTGATCTGGTGCGTCATGTGAGTATCGTTTTTCAGGAAGTATATCTTTTTCAGGATACCATGATGAATAATATTCGGATGGGAAACCAGAGCGCAACGGACGAGCAGGTAATAGAGGCGGCAAAAAAGGCTCACTGTCACGAATTTATAGAAAAACTCCCACAGGGTTATCAAACGGTTATCAGCGAGGGCGGTGCAAGCCTTTCCGGTGGTGAGCGTCAGCGTGTCGCTATTGCGAGGGCAATTTTGAAAGATTCCCCGATCATTCTTTTGGATGAGGCGCTTTCCAGTCTGGATGCTGAAAATGCCGTAGCAATACAAAAGGGCATAGAAGAAATGATTAAGGGGAAAACGGTGTTCCTTGTATCACACACTTTGTCCTATATCCAAAATGCAGATCAAATACTTGTTTTATCTGACGGTGTTTTGCAGGGCTGCGGAAAACATGATGAATTATTGCAATCAGTGCCTCTTTATAAAACTATGTGGGAAAAAGAAAAATCCATTAAAAGTTGGAAATTATAGGGCAATATGAATGCCCCACATTTGTACCTGATCACATGCGAATATCAGAGCATGCGGCAAGAAAGTGTGCTTTGCAAAAAATGACAATGCATTTGATGATTTTCCTGTGAAGAAATAGAAAGTGTTGCTTTTTTAAAATAGAAATATGAAAGACACAAAATACAAAATATTAGCATATTTTGACAATCAATCATATCAAAAACTATTCAATGAGGTAAACTCAGATTATGCAGAAAATCTACAAATTTTATTGCATAATTTGAGTTTATTTTCTTATGATGTGCTTATAATAGGAGTGATCATTTATAAAGAGAACATAAGTAATATTATATCTGCTATTAGAAAGATAACGCAGATACCAATTATTATTTTGACGGATACTTCTTCTTTATTGTGTATGTCATGGAAAAAAGAATTAATATACGCTGGTGCAGACTGTGTAATGGATATAAATAGCACTACAGAAGAAGTAGATCTGCAGATTTTTTCATTGGCACGACGAAATAATAAACAAAAAATAACTCAAAAGCAATCCGAAACGATGATTGATAAAGGAAAACTTGTAATGGATCATAAGAAACATAAAGTATTTTGGAATGATGTAGCGTTACATTTAACACGACAAGAATATAATTTTTTATACTTATTAGCAGCGACACCGATGAGAGTATACACGTTTGAACAGATTTACCAGCTTGTCTGGAAAGATTATCCTGTTGGTGATATTAAAAATATCATATGGTGTCTGGTAAAGCGATTGAGAAAAAAGCTGAATGTCGTTGAAGATGGTGCCGGGAATTGCATCATCAGTGTCAGGGATATAGGTTACAAATTTGAATTGAATAAAGAAAGCGAAAAGAAGTAAGGCGAATGATCCGTAAAAAGATTGTCCGTCTTATTTTTATTTATTCTGGAAAGAAGGTGATAAAAACTGACCGTCAATTGACAGGTTTCTGACCGTTAGCTGACAGGTGCATCCGATACACTGTGCCTTTGTAAAGATATGATGACAAAGGAGATCCGTGTTTGCAGGGAGACAGCAGAGATGCCGGACATTCCTGTAGACAGGAAGAACGAGCCAGGTCACCGCCACACTCCGATTTGATTTCGCAAAAATTCAGATCGGAGGAAAACATAAGTGGCTTACAATAAAGCAAAAGAAGAATATAGATGGAACCAGTGGAAAGCAGAGGAAGAGAAGATTCTGCGTGAACAGGGCGTGGAAGAAGAGACGATCCAGAAGCTCCGGGAGTATGACTGGGAGGATTTCAAGGCAGAGCGGAGATTCCGGGAACACCAGACCTCACTTCTGGACTGCATGGAACTGCTCTTGGAAGAAAAAGAAACGAAAGAGTCCCAGCCAGAGAGCGTGGAAGCCCTGCTGGATACCGTAGAGAATGAAGAACTGCTTCAGATTCTGTTATCAACTGATAAGAAAACCCTTCAGATGATTGTCCTGAAGATGATGGGATATGCACCAAAAGAGATCAGCCATCACATGGAACTGCCGGAGCAGACGGTTTATACAAGACTGCGGAGATTACGGGAAAAAATCAGAAAATCCATGCGGTGTGAATAAAATCCTCCCTTTTGCCCGGCTGATGATTAGAACGAACAGACAGGAGGATTGATACGATGGATGAAAAAGAAGTGTCCGAAATGCAGGAAGAAATGATGACGGTACTGATAGTTGAGCCGATGAAAGCACCTTATGTCAAAAGCATCCCGAATGAGCTGGAGAATCTGCAGCAGGCAGTAGGCGGTGACATTGAAATGACCTATCCGTTTGAAGATGAAGTTGGAATCCTTTTAAACGGTAATGGAAAATTTGAGGGATTGCCACTGAATCGGGCGTTATATGATGACCACGGACAGATTTATGATGCCATAGCCGGAACTTTCCTTGTGGTAGGGCTGACAGAAGATGATTTTACTTCGCTGACACCGGAGCAGATTGAAAAGTTTAAAGAAAAATATCAGTCACCGGAAATTTTTACTCTGTTTAACGGAGAACTCCATGTGATGAAGATGCCGCCGCAGGAACAAAAAGAACAGAAGAAAAGCCAGAAGAACGATGCACAGCAGAAGCATCCGGCAAAGAAGAAAAAAAGATCCGGGGATGCAAGATAAAAAATTTTTCTGTAGGATGAATAAAAATATACACTGCTATCGGCTAGTAAGCAGAGGGACATCCCTCGGCTGTTCTTTGGCAAGTGAATATCGGCACTACAGGTACGTTCCCAACCGTAGAAGCGTGACAGCATGAGCGCCATGATTAAGTATAGGGTAAAGATTCTTAGACTTGGAGCGAGGAAGCATAGCTGTGAATAAGGCGGTGGCAGCCTTTCGCCAGGATCACGGACGGGGGATAATGATACACGTTACCAGCCAAAGAGCGGAAGATGGACTCCGGGTTGTAATCAGAAAGACCCTCAGGACATCTGTGAGCGGCGGCAGGCCAGCCGCCCGCCTGTAGTGTCCCCTTTCCCAGAAGAAATACAGGGATAGTTCCGGGGGTGCGAGGTCAAATGCGGAACAGCAAGATAAAAAAGAAATCAATGAAGAAGTGTGTCGTTGATATCAGATACCATGCGGCTGTGGGAGACTACAGCCGTATTCTTGTGGTATTAACGTCACATCAAGGGGAGAGAACAGATGGAAGAAACAAAAAGAAGTGGAATGAGCAAGGATCAATTCTGGAATCTGATTGAAAAAGCAAAGGAAGTGTGCGGCACCGATCTGGATGCTTCGGCAGTGTGGATCAAGCAGCAGCTCTTCTATATGACACCGGAGGATGTCCTCCAATTCCACAATCTTGTTTACAGTTACCGGGATGCGGCTTATAAGTACGGCTTATGGACAGCGGCAGGTATTATGATGGAAGCAGGGTGCAGTGATGACAGTTTTTCCGATTTTCGGATGTGGCTGATCGCCCAGGGAAAAGAAGTTTATCTGAATGCCTTAAAAGATCCGGATTCCCTTTCCGGCGTGACTCCGTATGGGTACTGTAGTTTTGAAGCGTTGGGATACATCTCATCGCAGGTCTACAGTGCCATGAAAGGGAAAAATATCTATCAGGACAGTACGGCAAGAATGCAGATGGAATGTTATGAGCAGGTGATCCGGGATATTGTGTACCATCCCATGATCGAGTATCCGCTGGAATTACCGGAAGCAATGGTGGTATATCCGAAACTCTGTGAATGCCATTTGTCCGAGCAGGTAAGGAAAGCTCCTCAGAAAGTAAGGACATGGAATGTTTCCCGGACGGATATCCGAAGGATGATGGCAAGAGGGAATGCTGCCATAAAGAAAATGCAGGAACAGGGACAGAATACACCGGAAGCGACCAGACCCGTCCGTAAGGGTACGGTAAGATAAGCTTTCTGGCAAGGAGAAGTAATGTGTTATAAAAATGAATATCAGAAAAGGGCACATGGCGAAGTGGAACAGATCTTTCGGGAGCTTCTCCCGGAAGCCGGGCTTCATGTAAGGGAAGAACAGATCCGTCTCTGCCATGAAATGCTGGATGCCCTTATGAAAAATGAAATCACGCTCTGTGATGCAGGAGTCGGCATCGGAAAGACCTATGCCTATCTGACAGCCTGCATCCTGATGCGGAAATATAGTGTACTGCATTCCGGTTATTCGGGATGTGACAGGCGGTCTGTAGTGGTATCCACTTCCAGTATCGCCTTACAGAAAGCCATCATAGAGGAATATGTTCCTTTCTTATCGGATGTACTGTTAAAAGCAGATCTGCTTCAGGGAGAATTAAAAGCAGTCGTCCGCAAGGGAAAGGAACATTTTGTATGCGATTACAGGCTGGCCCAGAGATTAGAGGCAGTCCGGGACAAGAATAAAAATCAGGCACAGATGGAGGCATTGAAGTCCCTCCGGCATAACTTTGATTTAGATTCCGTACATAACCTGAGCGGTTTTGACCGCAGGCTGGTGTGCGTACCAAAATTCTGCCCTAGGGAGTGTCCGGGAAAAGTAGAATGCCGTTATCAGAAGCATCTGGATAGTTCCAGGAAAGAGGACATTTTTTTACAGATTTGCAATCACAATTATCTTCTGGCAGATGCCATGCACCGGGCAAATGGGTACCGGCCGCTTCTGGCAGATTACAGGGCTCTGGTTGTGGATGAGGCCCATAAACTCCCGGAAGCCGCCAGCCAGATGTATGGAAGAAGCATTGGAAGGGAAGATGTGCAGGAGATTGCTTACTTTTTAGGCAGAGAGCATAAAGGCACGGATGGAAAACGGCTGATGGAAGGGTTTTCTGCACTTCAGGCGGAGATCCGAAAGCATCGGAAAGATGGCACAGAGGACATGGCTGGAAAAGAAAGTTTTTATTTTCCGCCGGGAGCTGGCACAGCCTTAGCCCAGATGCAGGAAAGGCTTCAGCTTATGATCAAAAGGCTTGCCGGGAATATTCCTTACTGGATCTTTCGGCGGATGGAAGAGATGGAAGAGCTGTTCGGATGGTTTTTAAAGAACGACAAGCGATATATTTTGTTTTTACAGCAGGACAGCCGGGGACATTTAACCTTTATGGCAGTCAACCGGGAGATCCCGAAGTATCTGGATGCGACTTTATGGAGCCGGGGATTTCCGGCGATCTTAACCAGCGGCACCTTAAAAGCCGGGAACGGGTTTGCAAGAACCAGACAGATGACCGGGCTGGAAAAAGAAACGGGCGTCCGGGAGTGTGTGGCAGAATCCCCATTCTGTTACAAAGAGAACTGTCTGCTTTACATCCCGGAGCATTTAAGACCTATGAAAAAGGGAAGCAGGGAAGAGGCCGAGCAGCTTGCCGGGCAGATCCGTGATCTGGTGTGTTCCACTTACGGGCATACGCTGGTACTGTTCACATCTTATACCCTGATGGGAAATGTGCATCAGCTTTTGCGGGATCAGATCCCGTTCCCGATGGTGCAGGTATGGAGAAACTCCCAGGAAGAGATTGCACGGTTTAAGAAGATGGAGAATGCAGTGCTGTTCGCAGCCGGCTCCTGCTGGGAAGGTGTGGACTTTCCGGGGGACATGGTATCGTCTCTCATCATCGTAAAACTGCCATTTTCTGTTCCGGACCCCATCCATGAAGCACAAAAGGAGCAGTACCGATCCCTGGAATCCTACATCCAGACCATCGTAGTCCCGGATATGCAGAAGAAGCTGCGGCAGGGATTCGGCCGGGCAATCCGCACGGAGCAGGACACCTGCGTTGTGTCCATTTTGGATCACCGGACAGCAAAGAAAGGCAGGTATCGGAGTGATGTTCTGGAAGCACTGCCAAAGTGCCAAATGGCAGAACGGATCGAAGAAGTAGAAAATTTTATCCGAAGCCGGAAAGTGGAGCGGTACTATAGCTGAGAACATCCGTGGCGTTATTGGTTCTGCCCAGATCCGGGTAGCAGACAGGACAAAAAGTTTAGTGGTATTTCAGGGGCGGTTTGGAGCGAATTGGTGGTATTGGTGATAGCTTTATTGGCATGAGTTGGGTATACTGTGTATAGCGTTAGAGGAAAGGAGGCAGACAACATGAAGCGATATAAAGTGGAAATGCAGCGAGAAGGTTCCGTAAAATATTTCTTTATACGGGATATGGAAACACTGGAAATTGTGTTGCTGCCAAGCAAGTATCTAATGCATCAGGTGCGGGCAAACCGTTCCCCGAATACTATACGGAGAAATGCATTTGCCCTTGCCTACTACTGGGAATATCTGCTGGAAGAAGAACATGAAGCAGAAGATGTCTATGGAATGGATTACGAAACGCAATATGATTTTTTCGCAGAATATCTGAAATGGCTGAAAGCTGGGAAACATACCGACAATTTGGATAAAGAACCGCAGAATAAAACCTGTAACGCTTACTTAAAAGAAGTGTTCAGGTTTTATTCTTTTTTAGAAGTAGTCAGAAATAACGGTTCCTGCCTGTCGGTATTATCCTATAATCAGCCGATCACAAAGGCAAATGCCATCGGGGTCAGAAGAACCATCCGCTCCCGGTCATTTAAAGGATACTTAAAAGAAGAGGAACGAAACGTCCGGGCAGCCGAACGGAACGAAATCGTAACGATTTTAGAAGCCTGTACAAACTGCAGGGATCAGGTGTTGATCTTACTGACATCGGAACTGGGATTCCGCATCGGTGAAATTTTGGGAATTGATTATACCAAAGACATCGATTACGAAAACCATGAGATCCGGGTAGACTTCCGGGATGATAATGAAAACGATGCAAGAGCAAAAAATGCCGAAGAGCGAAGAGGACGGGTGAGCGATGATACCTTTGAATTCCTGCTTTATTATATCGGGGAATACTGGGACATCCTGCAAAAACAGGAATACCTGTTTATTAACATCAAAGGGGATACCATAGGGAAGCCGTTAAGAGTAGACAGCGTCTACGATATGTTTGAACGCATGGAGAAAAAGACTGGGATCAAGATCACACCGCACATGCTTCGAAGATATTATGCAAATACGAGGTGGGAAGCAGACTGGCCGCTGGAAATGATCAGCCAGGCACTGGGACACAAGCATCTCGATACAACCATACGATATCTGAATGTTTTAGATGACAAGCTGAAAACAGCAAGTCAGGAATTTTACCGCCGATATTCCAAACTTTACGGAGTAGAACAGTTTTTGGAAAGCAGGAGGTGAAGATAGATGCCGGCAAGAAGGGTGTTTGCTTGGGAGCCGGAAGAACAATGGACATCAAGTGAAGAACGGGAAAAGAAGATAGAAGAACTGAGCCGGGAATTAGATGAAAGCATGGACAGCAACTCTGGAAAAGGCTGTCTGAAAGCATACTTGGTAAAAAATGAAGTGTGGCATATAGCAGACATCGATTATGAGCTTAGAGTGGATTATCGGAAATATCTGAAAAGCACTTATTCTGATTCAGCAGTACGCAGTTATTTACGTGGAATGGATAAGGCAAAATTATATGCAATCAGAAAGCATGCCAATACGTTAAAAGGAAAGCAGGAGATAGCAAAGAATACAGATTTAATCCGCGAACTGCTCTTTTTACCATATCACCCAAATCCGGCAATCGCAGAAAGATATGACTGCAAAGTTGCCATTGATAAATTAGTTTGGGATTTTCGTGTAAACGGCTCAGAGCTATGCAAGCGTCAGCTTTTAGAAATTATCGAAGATGTCGTACTGCGTGACATAATGCTGAGAGAATGCACAATGCGGTTAAACGGTTTGAAGGTGGTATATCAATTTTGTATGCAGGAACATATTGAGGATTTAAGATATATTACACAGGTACAGGCCGATAAACTTGAAAAATATGCAGATACGGCATATGCAAAAGAGCTTGCAGAAAGAGAACTCCGAGAATGTCAGAAATATCTTTTCTGCCATGCCAAGAATATTTTATGGGATTCAACAGTCTGGTATTTGGAAAGACTGCATCTGGAACAATATAGAGTCAACCCATCCAATCCTGTGAAAAAATTTTCCTTTATGGGCATAGAAAAAAGAGAGAACCGGGAAATTTTGCAGGAATACATGAAATACTGTCTGGGTGTTACACATTTGGCAATGAGTGGCATACAAGCCGAATTCTACAGGATTCTGGCATTTGTCATGTGGATGGAAAAAGAAACCGCGATGGAGCTGAAACTTGCATCAGAAACCGAAATAAAAAAATATTTCCAGATAATTGAGTTAAAAGAAGCTTCTTATTTTAATGATATTGTTATAGCAATCTATCAGCTATATGAATATCTGCAGACGAAAGAAATCATAGACAGGATACCATTTCGTTATGAGTATTATTTGAAAAAAGAAATACATTGTCATAATAACCGAAGCGTAGAGATGGAAATATATGAGAGGATTCTGAGAGAATTAAAAAATTTCCCTGAAATTCCAAGATTGATCCTTTTACATTCTATGCTGATTGGACTAAGGATCAGTGAAGTATGCACCCTGAAAGGGGATGCTTATTCCTGGCAGGGAAGAGATGCGTGGATACAGGTTTATCAGATGAAAATGCGAACATACAAAAGAGTACCGATTCCAGATGTTCTTTATAAGATTATGAAAAGATATTTGGAAAAATATCATATTGGAAGTGAGGATTATGTTTTTCAAAACAAACGGGGAGGGGCATATCAGTATGGTTCGTTTAAGTGGCAAATGAAAGAACTGTTTAATAAGAGGCAGGATATTTTCAAAGGGTATGATTTTAAATCACATGATTTCCGCCATACGATAGCGACTCTGTTATATGATGACGAAGTCCCTCTTCAGAGTATCCGGGACTATCTGGGACATGATTATGAAGAGATGACACAGCAGTATGTGGATTTTATGCCAAAGAAAATTTCAGCAGCGAATCAGGAGTTTTTCAGGAAAGGAGAAAACAGCCTGGCATCAGGAATCAAGAAGTGCAAACGTGGAAAATAAATTTTACATAAAAAAATTGGACTCCTATGAGAAAGCAAGTGAAATTTCAAAAATACGAATGGGAACAGAACCTTCGTATGACCTTGATTTACTGCCGTCTGTACAGATGCAGAAAGAAATGAGGAAGTTCCTGAAATACAGAGGACAACAGCTTGGGGCGGAAAAATTTTATACTGAGAGAAGATTTTACCATCATTTATGTAAAATGCTGCAAACCAGAAGAGACAGACCGGAAAGTTTTTTGGACTGGGACAAAGAAAAATGGAAGCAGCAGATGAAAATATGGCTTTTACAGCAGGGATTGCCCCTGACAGAAATTTCAAAATCCCATTGTGGGAATGAAACGGTATCACAGGCAAAGACATTACACTATATTGACCGATTAATAGATTATTTCCTTGATTTAAGAGATGCTGATGTAGATGAGATGACAAAGGATGTCTGGCAACTTGAAAAACTTGATATGCAAGTGAAACAGGATCTGACGCGCACGACCAGAATTATAAATTTTAAGGAAATCTCCCAACAGGATCTCAGAGAGGAAGTAAAAAAGGCAATTTATTTTCAACTGAAAACAGAAAGCATCGGTACTGTAAAAAAGAAATGACTGCCATTCGAAGGTTTTCAAGATATCTGAAGGAAAACAATAAAGAAGTAGATTCCTGCTCAAAGCTGGACAGGAAAATCATGGAAGAGTATTTGATATACATGAAAACAGAAGATACCGGGACAAAAAGATATCGGGCGGAGCTGACGAGACTGCGGGCATTGCTGAATATGGTAGCTGACGTCTATCAATATCCGCAGGTAAAGGATTTAATTTTGAATCGGGATATTCCACCAGATATAAGGGGAGAAATCAAAATTTATTCCGATCAGGAATTAAAGCGATTTAATGCTTTCCTTACGAAAGTGGATGTGCAGACGGCGAGACTTATGCTTATTCATCAAATGCTTGGAACAAGAATGTCAGATACACTGACACTCAGGACAGACTGCCTGATTGAAAAAGACGGTGAAACCATAATACAGATCCACCAAATGAAAACACATTTTTATGAAAAACCGATTAGTCAGGAACTGGCTGCCTTAATAAAGGAAGCGATTCGATACAGAGAAAAGGAGCACGGAAAAGGTAAATACATTTTTACAAGTTTAAGTGATCCTTCAAAACCAATGAAATATGCTACAGTCCAGCAAAAAATTACAGATAAAATATATCAGGAAAATCTCCGAGATGATAAGGGAGAATATTTTGGATTCGGTTCTCACATGTATCGGCATATTTATGGCATGAAGCTTGCCGAGATGCATGTGGATGACTGGACAATCGCAAGACTACTGGGGCATAGAAGCCTGAGAAATGTAAAGTATTACAGAAAGATGAGCAACAAAATACTGGCAGATGATACACGAAAAACAAGAAACCGATTATCTAAGATGGTACTGGAATGTCTGGAAGGATGGGAGGAAGAATATGAAAAAATACGATTCGATGATAGCCTGCAATAAAAAAGCCAGTGAAGAAAAAGTAAACAGGGCAGTGACAGAAATCAGGCAGATGCTGACAGAACGGGAAAAAGTGACGGTCCCAAAACTGACAAAGAGGACAGGATTGTCCAGAGGATTCTTTTATAAGAATGAAACGGTCAGAAAAGAAATGGATCGTGCTCTGGAGCAGCAGGCAGGAATGATAGACCCCAAAAGATACATAGGTGACATTGTACTGAAGAATCGGATCAATGTATTAGAAGAACAGATCCGGGAGCTGAAACGTGAAAAAGAGCAAATGGAAAAAGAAAATGTAAGATTGAGAAAAGCCTTAAACAAGAAAGACCTGAACGTATTAAAAACTTTATAATCTGAATTAGAAAATAATCTGCAACGACCGGGAAGAATTTCCCGGTTGTTGTGGTTGGAATATAAAAGTGTAGATAACAAAAGGTGTGCATAAATTGTATTTATGATATACTTATCGATAAGTTAAATTCGAAGAAAGAGGATGATAGAAGATGGAAAATCCGTTTGAATTTCATGAAGAAGATACAATTATTGCATGCGTAGGTGACAATGGGGGAACTACCGATGAGGATATAAGAAATGGGTTCAAGCGTACCGTTGAACTTCTGACGGAATCATTGAAAACAGGTTCCGAAGTTGAAGATCTGTTAGTATATCCTATCGTTTATAACGCCAGACACAGTATTGAGCTATCTTTGAAGATTGTCATAAAAATGTTATGGCGAATAGAGGAAAAGAAAGGGATATGTTATTCTGAGGAAGTCTTAAAGGAAAGAAAAAAAGAATTACACACGCATAGTATTGAATGCCTATATAAATTAGCATGTGATAAGAAGAATATTGACAGAAGAATTCCTGCATATTTTGAGAATATAGAAGATATGATTTACTTTTATTATTTCGATGAAGAGGGGGATGCCTTCAAATATGAACTAAATAAAGAAGATGAACCACATATGATAAAAAACAAAATTTCTCATGTAAGTATTGAATTGTTAGAAACAGAATTTAAGGAAGTAATGAAAAAATTTGATGATTTGATATATTTTCTGGATAATTGTATCTTTGAATATTCGCTAGGAACATTTACCAAGAGCTTGTCGAGAGCAGATATATGGGATATTTCGAAGCGGCTTCCTGTATATGAAGAATGGAGAACAGAGAAATTCAAAGAAGTCAAAGATGAGATTAAGCAAGAATATCATCTCGGAAGTAAAGAATTTTCAGATGCTGTAAATCTAATTAAGGAAAATAGAGAGTTTTCGGTAAATATTGGATGCGAGAAAGTATTCGGGTCAATTACAGAAAATGAATTAAAAGAATACGCTTCATTGGTTAGATACTATTCTGAGAAAAGTAAATCTGACAACAAGGGTAAAGAGATAGGGTTCGATTTACGCAAAATACAAAAGAATGGGGAGATTTTGAAAAAATATTTATCCAGCATTTCTATGAATACATTAAATACACTATTATGTTTTAGTGAGATGAGTAATAGTTTCTTAGCGGTTGAACATTTGGAAGAGGTTCATGATGACATAGTCTCTAAGGCGTTTGACGGAACATATCTCATAAGAAAACTAAAACAAAGAAATATATGTTTAAGAATCTTATATGGAATGAAAAAGTGTGGACAGGTGACTTATGCAAAACAGTTGAGTGCTGCACTGGAACAAGAAGGAGTAGAGCTAACGCTTTGAGAACAATAGTGAACACGATACACTCGTGTCTCTGACGTTAAAGCCAGTGTTTTAGAGGGCTGGGAGAGGGATGCCTAATTTTATAGATGAGCCGACAGCAGGACTTGATGTCGGAGCAAGGGAAACGATGCTGGATATTTTAAGAGAATATATGGAAGAAGAGCCGGAGAGAAGCATCCTGATTAGTTCACACATTTCTTCAGATTTAGAACATCTGTGTGATGACATTTATGTGATCCATAAAGGAAAGATTATACTTCATGAAGAGATGGATACGATTCTTGAAAAATATGCGGTGTTGAAAGTCAGTGAGGCGCAATATCAGGAAGTGGATAAAAGATACATTTTGAAAGAGAAAAAAGAGAGCTTTGGAATTTCCTGCCTGACGAACGAGAAGCAGTATTATGTGGAAAATTATCCAGAAATCGTAGTGGAGAGTGGCTCACTTGATCAGGTGATTCTTATGTTGACAGGAGGCGAGAGATAATGAAAGGAATCAGAGGGCTTTTGGAAAAGGACTTTCGGTTGTTTTTCCGGCAAGGCAGCAATCTTTTTCTGGTGTTGGCGCTTGTTACATTATTTTTTATATTAACGGGAAAAACGGGAGTTTCCTTCATTGCAATGTATATTCCATCCGTTATGGCGGTATATTCAGGGAATACGATTAGTTATGATGAAAATGAGCATGGCTACACATATTTATTTTCTTTACCTATAAATAGAAAAATATATGTTAGAGAAAAATATATTTTTTCTTTTATTATGACAGTGTGCGGATGGGGGATGGGAGTAATCTGTGCAGGAATTATGGTACTCATAAAACCGGGAGAATTTTTTGATGTGGAAATGTTGATAATGGAATTAATCACAATCTTTGTGTTTCAGGCGATTGCGGGAATCGTGATTGCAATTCGGTTAAGGTTTGAAGGAGAGAAAGGACGAATGGTGTTGCCAATTGCAATTTTAATCATTTTTGCAGTTTGTTATACAATTGGACATTTTCTTGAGACTAAATTGGGATTAAAAGAAAGCATTTCGTATATGATAGGAGAAATAGGAGATTTTGAAATCGCGATTTCGCTTATTGTTTTAAGCCTATTGGTATGGTTTGCTTCGTATAAGTACAGTATGAGAGTTATGAAAAAGAAAGAATTTTAATAATTATAAGGACTCAGAAGGGAACAATCCCTGCTGGGTCCTTACTGTTCACAGATTTATAGTAAGTATAAAGTAATTGCTTCTTGACACATAATGTACCTCGAATTATAATACATTTAACAATTAAGTTAAATGTTAAATGAAAAGGTGGGATGAATTTTTGGGTATACAAGATACATTAAAAGCATTGGCTGATCCAATACGACGAGAGATTTTGAATTTGTTGAAAAATGGTCGGCTTTCAGCCGGAGAGATATGCGAACATTTTTCAGTAACGGGAGCATCTATATCAAGACATCTGGCAGTATTAAAGGAGGCTGATTTGATTCGAAACCAAAGAGAAGGAAAGTTTATTTATTATGAATTAAACACTTCCGTGTTGGAAGATGTCATGTTATGGATAACAGACTTGAAAGGAGCATCGGACGATGAAGGAAATGATAAAAAATTATAGAGGGACATTAATTAGCTCTGCACTGGTAATTCTTGCAGGGATTCTGGTAGGATTTACGAGTATACAGGGTAAGTGGTTAAATCTATTTTTTATAGTGATGCAATGTGCGCTTGTGACAATCATATTTTATGATAACAGGAACAGACAACAAAGTCGCAAGGTTATAGGGATGACCATATGGATCATACCTGTTATTACATTGATTTATAACGGTATTGCCAGATTGGTCAACATGGGAGCAGATACAGAGAATTTATTTATGGCATTGATTTATTATGGAACAGGTTTAATGTTTATGGTTATAGGAAATTATCTGCCAAAGGTAAAACAGAACAATACGATAGGAATCAGGGTCGTATGGACATTGCAGGATGAAGAAAACTGGAATGCAACGCATAGATTCAGTGGAAAGATATGGGTGGCATCAAGTATTCTGTGCATGCTTTGCGGTCTTTTTGCAGAAAGCATAGCAGCACTCGTTTTGTATATTGTAAGTATTATGGCAGCCGCAATCATCAGTGTTCTTTATTCCTATCTCTTTTATAAGAAAAAGATAGGAACCGGAGAAAAATTAAAAATTCAGTATAACAAAAAAGTAATGGTGGTGTACGGAATCGTAACAATTTTAATGATTATATTTATTATAGTGACTTTGTTTTGGGGAAGCATTGACATTCAGTTCCAAGATAACAATTTTACTATCGAGGCGCAGGGATGGAGCGATTATACAGTAGACTATACGCAGATTGACAGTATCTCATACGAAGAGAATTCATTACAGAACTCGAATGATTATAGAACCAATGGTTTGGGAAATTTTAAATATGCTATGGGAAATTTTAGAAATGATGTTTATGGAAATTATATCCGTTATACACATTCGTCCTGTCATTCATATGTAGTTATGAGTGTAGATGGAAAAACATTAGTTGTAAATGGTGAAAATGATTCGGCGACAGAAGAAATATATCATACTATCAGTGAGAAGATGTCAAAAATTCAAGCTGATTGAAGCCACCTTTTCACCTAAGGAGACAAACCCATGTATCTTATTTCAATTTATTTTGACAAGCAAACAAATAAAACCCTGCAGTGGTATATAGACAAAATTGCTGAGAAAACAAATAATCATTTTATGATTGAGAATCGTGTGCCGCCACATATGACAATAGCTGCGATTGAGGCAAGAAATGTCAATGTTCTAAAACCAGCATTTGAAACTTTGAATGGAAAATTATACTCAGGCAGCATGAAGGTTGTCTCGGTAGGCCAGCTGTTTCCATATGTAATGTATGCAACTCCTGTGTTGAATCAGGAGTTGTTTGAATTGTCTGAGGAAGTATATAGTACATTTTTTGATATTCCAGAGATAAAAATGAGTGAATATTATAAGCCGTTTTCATGGCTGCCACATATAACTTTAGGAAAAACACTGGATAAAGTACAGATGCAGAAGGCGTTTCAGGCAATGCAGGAAAGCTTCGTACCATTCACAGCACAATTTGATGAGATAGGTATGGCGAAAGTAAATCCACATGAAGATGTAGCAAGGTTTAAATTGGTTTAATGGATAGCTATACGTTTCTTACAAAAAATTGATATAAGAATTCTTACTCAGATTCCGTGAGCGGGTGACACATAAGAGCGTAAATTTTTGCTAAAAGCAAATGAATTTGAACTCAAACTTGCTGCTACGCAGCTTCAAACACGTTCGTTCAAATTCATTAACGCAAAAATTTACGCTCTAAGTGTCACCCGCTCACTCCATATTCGCTCGAATTTCTTATATCAATTTTTTGTAAGTAATGTATTGGCACAAGTTCTGAGAGGTGCATCCTCAAGTTATAGAAAGGGCAAGTTGAAGATGCAAAATTTTGATGAGGAGTATCCTCACGTTATCGAAAACGTGGGATGTAGATGCAAAATTTGTAAAGGAAGCATCCTCAGGTTTTAGAAAAGGCAAGATGTAGATGCAATTGTACATGACAGGTAGGCTGAAAAGCATCTGCAAGTTTAAAGAAAAGTAAGTTGCGGATTACATCGGTCTAAAAAAGAGCATCTGCAACAATGAATATCAAGGCAGTGCAGATACATCAGTTGTCAAAAAAGCATCTGCGACAGCAAATAAACCCAGAATATAGATACATCAGACACCAGAAAAGTAAATCCATCATCGCTCCACCTATTTCAATCACGGTACACCACAAAGCAAGAAAAAGACTATGCAATCCAGCGAATTGGAGTCGGGCTTGCCCGACGAAGCTCCCGCAGGAGTGCATAGTCTTTTTCTTGCTTAGAGGTCGTCGTGAACTAAATAGCAAATCAAAAGGAGCTAGAAAAGGGATGAAGAGTTGGAATGATCACCTATTCAACACTTTATTGATTTGTTCTACAGGTAAATTCAATAGTTCAGCCAGTTTGTCAGCATCGGTAATATGCTTAAATAAAGTTCGGATAAATTCTTCGGTCACTTGCTCAGTTACTTGTTTCGTTACTTGCGCGGTTACTTCTTCCGTTACTCGTTTGGTCACAAGTTCTTCCTGTTCTTGAAATTCTTCTGCCATTAATTCTTTTAATGCTTCACACATATTCGTTTTAACCTCCTTTACTGCAACCCAGTTCGCACGGGTGATTACATCCATTGCAGCTTGATATAGTTTTGATGATTTTTTAATTTCATATTCTCTGAGAAGTGTTTCAATTTCTTGGGGATTTGTCATATTCTTACGTAAACTCTGCAACCAAAGATTTTCTTTTGGATCCAACTCTTTTGTTACGAGAAGTTGTATTGGAAAAGCATCCCCGGTTATATAATAAATTCCGGCATCCATAGGAATAGTGTCCAAACCTCGAAAGTCCTTTAGATGTTGAATCATCTTTCTAGGGAAATGGTTGCATATGAAAGTAATAGTTAATTCTTGTGGCGGAATCTCGCAGACTTTGTCTGTGTCGGACTGATAAAAACAGCAATATCCATACACTTTGTAAAAATCGTTAATTGTTAAATTGTCATCCGGACTTTTGTATTCAAGGATATTGTATCTTTTGAAAATCCTGCCGATATTCTTGTGAATCACTTCATTTTCAGCTACTTTGATAATCAACTCATCCATCTGCATGGGCTTTTTCGATAATAAATGCTCTGGCTCAAAGGTGAGTTTTTCGGCTTCTGCTTCAAATTCAATCTGGATTGATGCCTGAAAAGCCGGATGCCATTGAATCGTATCTTTTGTACCTTTCGTCAATTAAAGTCTCCTTTCATTATAAAGTTTTCAGTTACTTAATGCAATGACAAAGAGACAACAAAAAATACACCACTGAAGTGAAAATAATATAGAAATCTCCAATTATCAACTTGTCAAAAGCATTTCTTTTCATATCGGATTATGTTTCGGAATTCGAAACCCGAGATGAGAGCCTTGCGGCTTAGAAAATTCAGAGAAAAGAAGGTCTCTGAAGATGTAGGAATACAATAGCATGAATTTTGTGTTGTGTAAAGGGGGAAGTTGACAGGTGTTGGATGTTGCTTTTTTGAACAGTGCTTATCATGAATACTGTATTCTGGGGATAAAGCCAAGGAATAAATAAGAAAAAAAGTAATTTATTTTGACATTTTTTTTGATAGATGTTAGCATGACTTGAAGATATTACAATATTACAAATTGTCAGGATTAAGGAAGAACGATTTACATGTTAAATAAAAAGGATTTCTTAAAATATGCATCAAAATTAGCATTTCCGATTATGCTTCAAAATCTGATAGGAACATTGGTAAATATTGCTGATACAGTAATGCTTGGATATGTAAGCCAGACTGCTATGTCAGCTTCATCACTTGCTAACCAGTATACTTTTATTCTGTTCTGTTTATATTATGGTATGGCTACAGGTACTTCTGTTTTGTGTGCTCAGTACTGGGGAAAAGGGGATAAAAAAACAGTAGAAAAGATTCTCGGTCTGGCGGAACGGATCTCGCTGATTGTTTCGCTGATATTTTTCGTTGTTTCATTTACCATGCCAACAATGGTTATGAAGTTTTTTACAAATAGTCCCGGTACGATTGCAGCCGGAAGTGAGTATTTGAAGGTAATTTCATTTTCATTTATATTTATGGGATTTTCACAAGTTTTTATGAGTGCTCTTCGAAGTATTGGAAAAATAATGCTGCCTTCTATTACGTACATTGTTTCTTTATGTGTCAATGTGCTTTGTAATGCGACCTTTATCTTTGGCCTGTTTGGATTCCCAAAGCTTGGCGTTACCGGTGTTGCCCTTGGTACTGTTATTGCCCGAATCACAGAAGTAGTGATTTGCCTTATCTACTCATTAAAGAGTTCTGATGTCAGATTCCGGATAAAATACTTCTTTGCAAAATCAGGAATTTTGTTTCAGGACTTTATGAAAATTGCTGCTCCGGCCGTAATAAATGATGTTATTTGGAGTTTTGCTGCTTCAACATTTGCAGCAATTTTTGGTCATATTGGCGATGATATGGTCGCTGCAAATGCCGTTGCTGTTATGGTGGTAAATATTGGTGCTATTGCCTGTCGCGGGTTTGCCAACGCAACTACTATTATTATCAGCCAGGAGTTGGGTAAAGACCGCATTGATACAGCCAGAGAATATGGGAAACGCATGCTCAGAATAACAATTATTGTAAGTCTGATAGGTTGTGTCATTATTCTGGCAATTCGTCCGTTGATATTAGATTTCTATCGGGATAAATTAACAGAGGCTGCCATTTATTATCTGGGCGTTTTTATAATGATGACAACCTGGCGTCTAGTAGGAGAAGGCATTAATACTTGTCTTATATGTGGATGTTTCAGAGGAGGCGGCGATTCTAAATTTGGAATGATTATAGATTTCATATTTATGTGGCTTGTTGCAGTTCCTACTACATTTATTGCAGCGTATGTTTTAAAATTACCGCCCATCTGGGTTTACTTTGTTATGACGTTGGATGAGTTTGAAAAAATGCCTGTGGTGTTTATTCACTATTTCAGAAAGAAATGGCTTACAAATATTACCAGAAATTTTGAGTGAGTATTGTAAATCTATGACATCTGTATTTTAGAAAGAGGAGGAAGATTGTGGAATTAAGCAAAATAACTATTAAAAAAATTCGGGAACTGATTGTATTTACAGCATTTCTTGTGGTTGCCTTGTGGAAGTTTGACGTGGTGCTCGATGTGCTAAAAGCAATGTGGAAGATTATATTTCCATTTGTGCTTGGTGGAGCAATTGCATTTGTGACCAATGTGCCAATGAGTTTTTTAGAAAAGAAAATTTTTAAAAAGCAAAATAAGGCAACTGAAAAACTGGCAAGACCGGTAAGTCTGCTTCTTACAATCGTATTGGTGGTTGGTGTGATTGCAGTGGTGATGTTTGGTGTAATTCCACAGCTTACACGGACAATGGGAACTTTAATGATGAGTATCGCTGATTTTGTCCCGCAGATGCAAAGATGGATTCGGGAATTTTCCCATAATAACCAGGAGATTATGAAGCTGGTAAATCAATTACAGTTTAATTCAGATCAGGCAATCAAGTGGGGAATAAGCGTTCTTGGAAATGGTGCAGGGAATATGATGAATACGACAATGTCGGCAGTGGGTTCTATAGTCAGTGGACTGGCAACTTTTTTCATTGCATTTTCTTTTGCCTGTTATGTTTTGTTTCAGAAAGAAAAGCTGCATGTTCAAGTGAGAAAAGTATTTTTTGCCTTTCTTCCAAAACAAAAAGCAGATAGTATTCTTAACGTTTGTTCTTTAACTTATCGGACATTTGCAAACTTTCTTACAGGGCAGTGCTTAGAAGCCGTGATTCTTGGAAGTATGTTTTGTGTTATATTGAGTATTTTGAGGATGCCATATGCACTTCTGATTGGAGTTTTAATTGCGTTTACAGCGTTGGTGCCCATTTTCGGAGCTTTCATCGGGTGTGCAGTTGGAACATTTTTAATCTTTATGGTAAGTCCGAAACAAGCAGTTTTATTCATTATAGTATTTTTGGTGCTGCAACAGATTGAGGGAAATCTGATCTATCCACATGTTGTAGGTGAATCGGTAGGGCTTCCGTCGATTTGGGTGCTGGCAGCAGTTACAATTGGTGGAAATCTTATGGGAATTGTAGGCATGCTTATTTTTATTCCGCTGTTGTCAGTGTTCTATACTATTTTTCGCGAATTTGTATATTTGCGTTTGAAAAAACAACATATCAAGCAGGTGACAGAGACAGAAATATTCTTTGATTAAGTTTGAAAAAGGTGTTAAATATCAATTATGATTCAACGCTTTAAGAAAGGATAACCTATTATGAATACAGTAACAGTAAGAAATATTACGATTGGTGAAGGACGCCCGAAAATTTGTGTTCCTATCGTTGGCAAGACTCGTGAAGAAATTCTGAATGAAGCAGCTACCTTCATTACTCTTCCGGTAGACATTGCAGAATGGCGTGTAGACTGGTACGAAGATGTGTTCTCTATTCAGGAAGTTCTGGATACAGCCCGTCAGTTAAAAGAGGCTCTTGGACAGATTCCGGTACTCTTTACATTCCGAACATCTAAGGAAGGCGGAGAAAAAGAAATTTCTCCGGAACAATATGCACAGTTGAACAAAGCTGTATCAGAAAGCGGTTTTGTGGATTTGATTGATGTGGAGGTATTTATCGGGGATGAAATAGTATCCTCTATCATTGCTCATGCTCATGCACATGGTGTAAAAGTGATTGCGTCGAATCATGACTTCGCAAAAACTCCTGAGAAAGACGAAATTGTACGTCGTCTCAGAAAAATGCAATCTCTTGATGCGGATATTCCAAAGATTGCTCTTATGCCAATTTGTAAAAAAGATGTTCTGACATTATTAGAAGCTACTTTGGAAATGTCTGAACAGTATGCAGATCGCCCGATTATTACTATGTCCATGGCAGGAACAGGGGGTGTAAGCCGTCTTACAGGTGAGACCTTTGGATCCGCACTGACTTTTGGTGCTGCTTCCAAAGCTTCTGCTCCGGGACAGATAGGTGTCCATGAATTGAAACAGGTTCTGGACATCATACATAAAAGTTTAACGATTTAAAGTGGAAAATCGTTAAAATGTATTGTGATATAGAAAAACACCTGCTATAATAACAAAAAATAATAATCAGATAAGAAGGGGATAAGAAGAATGGGAGAACAATTTAACTATAATATTGTCCTGATCGGATTCATGGGAGTAGGAAAGAGTACTATCTCAGAGTTTTTGAAAACATCCTTTGCCATGGAGGTTATTGAGATGGATCAGATTATCGCAGAAAGAGAAGGTATGACTATTTCTGATATTTTTAAAATACACGGAGAAGAATATTTTCGCAATCTGGAGACCAATCTTCTTATCGAGATGCAGTCAAAAACTAATGTAGTGATTTCCTGCGGTGGCGGAACTCCAATGAGAGAATGTAATGTCGCTGAAATGAAGAAAAACGGACGGGTAGTTCTTCTGACTGCAAAACCGGAAACCATTTTAGAGCGTGTCAAAGACAGTCATGACCGCCCGCTGATTGAAAATAATAAGACAGTTTCATTTATTGCAGAGTTGATGGAGAAACGAAGAGAGAAATATGAGGCGGCAGCGGATATTATCATCGAAACAGACGGAAAAGATAAATCGCAGATTTGCGAAGAGCTGATTCTTAAGCTGCGTCAGATGGATGATAAATAAAATTTACATAATAGTTTAGTGATTTAACTGATGCAAAAATGCAGGAGTTAATAGGAGGATAAAAGATGGAACAGAGAATTAAAGGAACAACAGGTTTATTGGCATTAATCGGAAGTCCGGTAGGACATTCAGGCTCTCCGGATATGTACAATTTCTGTTTCCGTTATCATAACCTGGATTACAGCTATATGGCTTTTGATATCAAAGAAGATCAGGTGCCGGCAGCATTGGATGCGATGCGTTTATTTAAGATGAGAGGATGCAATGTAACTATGCCATGCAAAACAGCAGCAGCCCAGAACATGGATGAATTATCACCTGCAGCAAGAATCATTGGCGCTGTAAATACAATCGTTAATGAAAATGGAAAACTAGTTGGACACATGACGGATGGTATCGGTTTCGTAGGAAATCTGAAAGATCATGGCGTAGATATAAAAGGAAAGAAAATGGTAGTTTTAGGTGCGGGAGGAGCTGCAACAGCTATCCAGGTGCAGTGTGCATTGGACAAAGCAGCATCTATTTCTATTTTCAATCCAAATGATCCTTTTCTTGATCGTGCAAAAAATACAGCAGCAAAGCTGAAAGCTGAAGTGCCTGATTGCGATGTTCAGGTATTTTGTCTGGATGATCAGGATAAATTAAAAGAAGAAATTGCAAAAGCTGATATTCTGGTAAATGGAACATCGGCAGGAATGAAACCTCATGAAGATTTTTCTCTAATCACAGATAAATCTGTATTTCGTCCGGATTTGATTGTATGTGATGTTGTATACAATCCAGAAGAAACAAAACTCCTTCGTGAAGCAAGAGAAGCTGGTTGCACAAAAACTATTGGCGGAAAAGGTATGCTTCTGTGGCAGGGTGTTGCAGCTTATAAACTATATACCGGCATGGATATGCCTGTAGAAGAATATAAGAAATATCAGGCAGAAAACGAGAAATAAAACTTGAAGATACAGGTGCAACAATGTCATTCCATCTATTTCAACCACGATACACCTTAAAGCAAGAAAAAGACTATGCAATCCAGCGAATTGGAGTCGGGCTTGCCCGACGAAGCTGAGCAGGAGTGCATAGTCTTTTTCTTGTTTGTAGGTTGTCGCGAACTAAATCATAATAAAAATTGCGGAAAAAATTAGCAGTTTTTGTCGAAAAAATCTCATTGCGTATTTATAGAGAAGTTGTTTATAATAAGCATATAAGAAAAGATAGAATAATTAATATGCAGTAGATGTATGAATAAGACTTATAATATATGCTAGTTGAACGAGAATTATAATATTTGTAAACGGAATACCGTGTAAAGGAGAGAACTATGCCAAAAAGACTTATAGATACTACAGCAAGTGAATTGTCACGATATAGTAAGTCGGAACTTTTGACTGCTATTGCTGAGAGTGAAGGTAGAGTGCTGGCAGCGGAGACGATTGGAACAGTAACCCCGATGTTAGTTAATATTACCAACGCGGAATTTGTAGCATCTCTTGGAACCGATTTGATTATGCTAAATATTTTTGATGTGAATAATCCAATGATTCAGGGATTGCCACAGGTGGCACCGGAAGATACAATCCGCGAGGTGAAACGTCTGACAGGAAGAATGGTTGCAATTAATTTGGAACCGGCGGTGATAAAAGAAGGAGAAGAAGAATCTGTCTGGAATCTTACAACAGGACGTCAGGCTACAGTGGAAAATGCAATAAAGGCTGCAGATATGGGAGTAGACATGATTGTCCTGACGGGAAATCCGGGAGTAGGAGTAGATAACGAAGCAATCATACAGGCACTTTCAAAATTGAAAGAAGCAGTTGGTGACAGAGTGATTCTTACGGCAGGTAAGATGCATGCATCCGGAATTATTTCAGAGGCTGGCGAAAAGATTTTAACAAAAAAAGATGTAGAGGCATTTGTCGATGCGGGAGCAGATGTGATATTGCTTCCGGCACCGGGAACAGTTCCTGGAATTACAATGGAATATGCACGAAAGCTTATCAAGAAAGCACATGAAAAAGGTGCTTTGGCGATGACAACCATTGGAACATCTCAGGAAGGTGCGGATGAAGCTACAATCCGTCAGATTGCACTTATGTGCAAGATGGCAGGTGCAGATATTCATCATATTGGAGACAGTGGATATATGGGGATGGCATTGCCGGAAAATATTACAGCGTACAGTGTGGCTATACGAGGAAAACGCCATACATATCGCAGAATGGCAATGTCGCTTGAGCGATAAACGCTCCGCGAGGATGCGCAGTGATTCTGTAAAGAATGTGTCAGCTTATGCTGACCAGAATCACGCGCCAAGTCTCGCGGCTGCTCGACTTGAATAGTTTCGAGGGATAAAATCAGCAGATAGACGGTCTTCGGTTATCTGCGTAAAATTTGAAAATGAGGGGTGTTTTTATGGGTGGAGAGAGTAAAACGAGAATGACGGAGGGAAGTATCTCCAAAAAAATCATTTTATTTGCAATCCCATTGTTTTTTGGAAATTTATTTCAACAGTTATATAATACAGCGGATTCCCTGATTGTGGGGAATTTTCTTGGCAGTAACGCACTGGCGGCAGTCAGCTCTTCGGGAAATTTGATTTTTCTTATGGTGGGATTTATTAATGGAATAGCCATGGGAGCAGGAGTTGTTATTGCCAGGTATTATGGGGCGAAGAAGAAAGACTCTCTGCAGAAATCAATTCATACAACAGTGGCTTTGGGGTTGGTGTCTGGTTTAATATTGATGGTTGCAGGGATGGTATTGGCACCGAAGATATTGGTGCTGATGGGAACGCCTGCAGATGTACTGCCGGAATCGATAGTGTATTTCCGGACATATTTTGCCGGATCTGTCGGTGTTGTTATGTATAATATTTTTGTAGGAATTCTGCAATCAGTAGGGGATGGACGTCATCCGTTGATTTATTTGATCATTTCATCCTGCATTAATGTCGTGCTGGATATATTTTTTATTTCAGGTCTTGGTATGGGAGTTGGTTCGGCGGCATTGGCTACGGTGATATCCCAGTTTGCCAGTGCAATTTTCTGTATGGTCCACCTGATGCGTGTGAAGGCAGAATATCGTTTGGAATTGCGGCAGGTTCGTTTTGATAAACGTATGTTACAGCAGATTATTCAGAATGGTGTACCTTCTGGTTTTCAGAATTCAGTCATTGCGATTGCAAATGTTTTTGTACAATCTAATATCAATGCATTTGGAAAAATGGCGATGGCAGGATGTGGTTCTTATTCCAAAGTAGAGGGATTTGCATTTTTGCCGGTAACCTGTTTTACTATGGCGTTGACAACTTTTGTCAGCCAGAATCTTGGTGCAAAGCAATATGAACGTGCAAAAAAAGGTGCAAGATTTGGGATTCTCTGTTCGATTTCCATTGCAGAGTTGATAGGAGTCATCATTTACACAGCAGCGCCGATATTGATCGCAGCATTTAACAGAGATCCGAATGTGGTACATTATGGAGTAATGCAATCTAGAACTATTGCATTATTTTATTTTCTATTAGCATTTTCCCACTGCATTGCGGCAGTGCTTCGAGGTTCAGGAAATGCAGCAGTACCGATGACCGTTATGTTCTGTGTCTGGTGTTTGTTCCGCGTAAGTTACATTGCTGTAACGGTTCGTATTATTCCGGATATCAGAGTAATATTTTGGGCTTACCCATTGACATGGAGTATTAGTTCCGCTATTTTCCTGTTTTTATTTTTACGTGGAAAATGGGTCTATGGATTTGAGAAAAAATGAAAGGATTATTTATGAAAAAAGAAAAACGAAACAGAATAATTTCTGCGCTTATGGTACTTGTAATGGGTGCACTTCTTATGACAGGATGTGGCGGAAAAAGTACAGAAAAAGAAGACGCAGAGACGCTCACGGTATATTTATGGAGTACGAATTTATATGATAAATATGCACCATATATTCAAGAGCAGCTTCCGGATATCAACATCGAATTTGTAGTCGGAAATAACGATTTGGATTTTTATAAGTTTCTTGATGAAAATGGTGGCCTGCCGGATATTATTACCTGTTGTAGATTCTCACTTCATGATGCAAGTCCGTTAAAAGACAGTTTGATGGATCTTTCAACAACGAATGAGGCAGGAGCTGTCTATAATACATATCTTAACAATTTTAAGAATGAAGATGGTAGTGTGAACTGGTTGCCGGTATGTGCAGATGCTCATGGATTTGTAGTGAATAAAGACCTGTTTGAAAAGTATGGTATTCCACTGCCTACAGATTACGACAGCTTTGTTTTTGCATGTCAGGCATTTGAGGAAAAAGGAATCCGCGGATTTACGGCAGATTATTTTTATGATTATACCTGTATGGAGACTTTGCAGGGTCTTTCAGCAGCAGATCTTACTTCTACAGAAGGACGTAAGTGGCGTACAGCCTATAGTGATCCTGCCAATACAGAAAAAGTGGGATTGGACGATGTTGTCTGGCCAAAGGCATTTGAACGCATGAATCAGTTTATTCAGGATACCAACTTGGGACCGGATGATTTAAATATGACTTATGATGATGTGGTCGATATGTATCAAAATGGTGAAGTTGCTATGTACTTTGGCACTTCTGCCGCTGTGAAAATGTTTCAGGATCAGGGGATTGATACTGCATTCTTACCATTCTTTGAGGAGAATGGAGAAAAGTGGCTGATGACTACACCATATTTCCAGGTTGCATTGAATCGTGATCTTGAACAGGATGAAGCACGCAAGGAAAAAGCAATGAAAGTGTTAAATGTAATGCTTTCTGATGAAGGGCAGAATAAAATCATTTCTGAAGGGCAGGATTTGTTGAACTATAGTCAGAATGTGAGTCTTAAACTTACTGAATATTTACAGGATGTTAAGCCTGTGATTGAAGAAAATCATATGTATATCCGTATTGCGTCGAACGATTTTTTTGCGATTTCCAAAGACGTGGTTTCGAAGATGATTTCTGGGGATTATGATGCAGAGCAGGCGTATCAGGCATTTGATGCTCAGCTTTTAGATGATGAAAATGTTTCGGATGATGTTGTATTAAGTTCGTCGAAGTCATACAGTAATTATTTCCATTCAGAAGGTGGAAATGAATCCTATTCTGTTATGGCAAATACATTACGGGATATTTATGGGACAGATGTGTTGCTCGCAACAGGAAACAGTTTTACCGGCAGTGTATTGAAGGCTGATTATACAGAAAAAATGACAGGCGACATGATCATGCCGAATGGTCTTGCTGCTTACAAGAAGGAAATGAGCGGAGCCGAACTGAAAGAAATGTTGAAAGCTTTTGTGGAGGGTTACGAAGGTGGTTTAGTTCCATTTAATCAGGGTTCGCTTCCTGTAGTTAGCGGTATTTCTATGGAAATCAAAGAAAATGAGGATGGATACACACTGTCTGAAGTAAAAAAGGACGGGAAAAAGATTCAGGATGATGATAGCTTTACAGTAACTTGCCTGGCAATACCACGACATATGGAGTCTCTTCTTGCAGATAAAGACAGTACATTTGAGGCTGAAGATACAACAGTGAAAGATACATGGATGAATTACGTTTTAGAAGGTGATGTGGTTTTAGCAGAACCGGAAGACTATATTACGTTGAGGTAAGAAAATGAATGCTAAAAATCATAACACGAGAAAGAGAAAAAAATTTATAAGGAAACGTCCAGAAATCGTAGCTATTATTGTTTTACTTATCTGTATCATTTTGGCAGCTATTCAATATTCTAGATTTGTTTCAAAGGTTGTTTATCAAGAAAGCGTTTCTCATTTGACAGAGATTTTACATCAGTCAAATAATGCATTAACGGAGATGTCAAATAAGAATTTGACCTATCTTCATATGTTGAGTGAATACTTACAAAATATTTCAAGTGAAAATGAAATTGTGGATTATATAAATAGAGCACAGGACGAAACAGAGTTTTCAGATTTCTATTTTCTGTCTACCGATGGTAATTACAAGACAGTAACAGGAGAGACAGGCTATCTCGGTTTGCAAGGGACAATTGCAGATGAGATTATTCAAGAAAATGATATCATAATGAATGCGGTACTTCCGGGAAAATCACAATTGCTGGTTTTTGTCAGCCCTGTACCTCGCGGATACTATGAGGGATTCGAATATGATGCGATAGCGATTGCCTACGAAAATTCAGATATTGTAAAAATACTGGACATTTCTTCGTTTCATGGACAGGCGAGCAATTATGTTATCCATTCCGATGGCCGTGTCGTGATCGATCATTCTTCGGAGGAACTGGAATCAGTCTATAATTTCTTTGGTGTTTTGGGAGAACGTTCGAATTTGTCTGAAAAAGAGATTCTCGCACTTTCAAAGAAATTAGAACAGGGACAAAGTGGTTCTATGCTTATAAAACTGGACGGAACAAAATATTATCTGATCTATGAAAAATCAGAGATCCAGGATTGGTCAGTGCTTGGGATGGTACCGGTTAATGTAGTTAACGCAAGTATGAATATATTACAGTTTACTACGATGATACTTGTCGGTATTGTAGTACTTAGTATTGCAGGATATATTATTGTAGTTATTCTTCGAAAAAATAAAGTAAGTCTGAAGAAAAAGAATACTGAAATTTTATATCGAGACGAATTATTCCAGAAGCTGTCAATGAATGTGGATGATGTCTTTCTAATGTTGGATGCAAAGACATCAAAAGTGGATTATGTCAGTCCAAATGTTGAGAAACTACTAGGTATCACGGTAGAACAGATCAGGCAGGATATTCATGTTCTTGGAAACCTACATCCAAAGAACTCTGCAAATCGTAACAAAAATTTTCTGGAAGGATTGATGGTCAGAGAACAGCGCGAGTGTGAATTTGAGTATGTCCATCAGAAAACAAAAGAACATCGCTGGTTTCATATTGTTGCCATGGGCAGTGAGGTAGAGAAAAAGAAAAAATACATTTTAGTTATGTCAGACAGAACTGCTGATAAACAAATGAATCATGCACTTTCTGAAGCTGTACATGCTGCTGAAACAGCTAATAAGGCAAAGAGTATGTTCCTTTCCAATATGTCTCATGATATTCGAACACCAATGAATGCGATTATAGGTTTTGCAACATTGGCTGTAAGTAATATTAATAATCAGGAGAAAGTCAGAGATTATTTGAGTAAAATTCTTTCTTCAAGTAAACATTTACTTTCACTTATCAACGATGTATTAGATATGAGTCGTATTGAAAGTGGTAAGATCCATTTAGAAGAGACGGAGGTTAGTCTTCCGGAGGTTCTGCATGATCTGAAGACTATTGTAAGCGGACAGATTCATGCAAAGCAATTGGAACTTTATATGGATGTCATGGACATTACCGATGAGGATGTTTATTGTGATAAGACACGACTTAGTCAGGTGCTGCTAAATCTTTTGTCGAATGCAATTAAATTTACTCCGGCAGGTGGAACGGTTTCTGTCCGACTTAGACAGCTTCCGTGTACAAAAAAAGGAAGTGGATGCTATGAAATCCGGGTAAAGGATACAGGAATCGGTATGAGTCAGGAGTTTGCACAGAAAATTTTTGACCCATTTGAACGTGAACGGACGTCTACAGTCAGCAAGACGCAGGGCACGGGGCTTGGCATGGCTATTACAAAAAATATTGTGAATATGATGGGTGGTACGATCGAAGTTAGGACAGAGCAAGGAAAAGGTACAGAATTTATTGTCCGAATAGAGCTTGGTATTCAGTCTGAGCAGCATCATGTAGAAAAGATTGCAGAACTGGAAGGTCTCAAAGCGTTGGTTGTAGATGATGATTTTAATACTTGTGACAGTGTGACTAAGATGCTGGTGAAAGTAGGAATGCGTTCAGAATGGACACTTTCCGGTAAAGAGGCTGTTCTTCGTGCACAACAATCAATAGAACTTGGGGATGCTTTCCATGCATATATCATCGACTGGCGTTTGCCGGATATGAATGGTATAGAAGTGACTCGTCAGATTCGCAGTCTTGGTGATGACACACCGATCATTATTCTAACTGCTTATGATTGGTCTGATATTGAAGTAGAAGCAAAGGCAGCAGGAGTAACAGCGTTTTGTTCGAAGCCTATGTTTATGTCAGATTTACGTAATACTTTAATGACTGCGATTGGACAGAAACAGGCCGAGGAGAATGAAATTTTCCCTGTTGCAGATAAGGCTTTCAAAGGCAAGAGAGTATTACTTGTGGAAGATAATGAATTAAATAGTGAAATTGCGATGACAATTCTTAATGAGTATGGAATTCAAGTGGATACAGCAGGAAATGGAGTTGAAGCCGTAGAGAAAATCAAAATCTCAACACCGGGAGATTATGATTTGGTATTGATGGATGTGCAGATGCCGATAATGAACGGATATGAGGCAACGAAACGTATCCGAAAACTTAACGAACCAAAGCTGGCAGGCATACCAATTCTTGCTATGACAGCAAATGCATTTGATGAAGATCGGAAAAATGCATTGGAATCAGGAATGGATGGTTTTTTATCAAAACCAATTGTTGTGGATGAGCTGCTCCATACATTGCAGGAATATTTTGGAAAAAATAAAATGAATTGACAGGTAGTTTTAGGGTTTTCTTAAGAAAATTGATATGATAAAATAAGAAATGGAATTTCTAAATTTAAGGAGGATGAGAGATGATTAAAGTATGGATAGTAGGATCGAACGGACAGATCGGGCATGCGTTGAATGAGGTCCTCGACCCATTAGAGATTGAAGTATTGAATACAGATAAAGACGAACTGGACATTACAGATACAGAAGAAGTGCTCAATTTTGGTATTGTAAACCGTCCGGATGTAATTATCAACTGTACCGGTGTTACAGATACAAAGTTGTGTGAAGAAGAACCGGAGCTTGCTTATCGGGTGAATGCACTTGGAGCGAGAAATTTAAGTATTGTTGCAAGAAAAAATGGTGCGAAGATTGTTCAGCTTTCGACAGATGATGTATTTGACGGAAAGAGTAAGAAGCCATATACAGAATTTGATGATACAAATCCGTTGACTGTTTATGGATCCTCTAAAAGAGCAGGAGAAAACTATGTAAAGGAATTTACACACAAACATTTTGTTATCCGTAGCAACTGGGTTTACGGAAAAGTAGGACAGAATTTCGTGAATCAGGTATTGGAAGCGGCAGAAAAGGGAAATGCCCTTTCTGTAGCAGCAGACCAGTTTGGTTCGCCGACAAGTGCAAAAGATCTTGCAAGAATGATACTGTATTTAATTAATACAAATGAATATGGTACTTACCATGTAACTTGTAGCGGAGTCTGCAACCGATATGAATTTGCACAGGAAATCCTTAGGTTGTCAGGAAAGGAAATTGAATTAAAGGCGGTTCCGACAGAACAGTCGGATCTTTCAGCGGTAAGACCACCATATGCGGTATTGGATAATTTTATTCTCCGTATTATCGATATGTATGATATGCCAGATTGGAAAGAGTCATTAGAAGAATATATGAATGAAAGAACGGAGAAATAAGATGAAAAACAAGAATGTGAAAGAAAAAAAGAAAGAGAAAAAGATCGGACTGACGACGAAGATCTTCATAGCTTTGCTTTTAGGTGCTATTTTTGGAATTGTACTTTGTTATCTGATTCCTGACAGCAAGATTAAACATGATATTATTGTAGAAGGTGTGCTTTATGTAGTCGGGCAGGGATTTATCCGTCTGATGAAAATGCTTGTTGTACCACTTGTATTTTGTTCTCTTGTGTGTGGAAGTATGGCCATCGGAGACACAAAGAAGCTTGGAACAGTCGGTGTCAGAACTTTGATTTTTTATCTTGCCACAACAGCACTTGCTGTAACAGTAGCATTGTCAGTTGGTAATTTGATTAATCCTGGTATCGGGCTTGACATGAGTGCGATCCAGACAAGTGCTTCTACTGTCGAGACAATGGAAGCAACTTCACTGACGGATACAATTTTAAATATTATTCCGGATAATCCAATCAATTCACTGGCAAGCGGAACAATGCTTCAGGTTATCGTTTTTGCACTGATCATTGGTGTTATTCTTGCAAAAATGGGAGAACGTGCAGAGACAGTTGCAAACTTCTTCAGTCAGTTTAATGATATCATGATGGAAATGACAATGATGATCATGAGTCTGGCACCAATCGGTGTATTCTGTCTGATTAGCAGAACATTTGCAAATATCGGATTTAGTGCATTTATTCCACTTGCAAAATATATGATCGCAGTACTTTTAGCACTTGCAATTCAGTGCCTTGGAATATATCAGATCCTTTTGAAGATTTTTACAGGATTGAACCCAATCCGTTTTATCAAGAAATTCTTCCCGGTTATGGCATTTGCATTCTCTACAGCGACATCAAATGCAACCATTCCACTTTCTATCGATACACTTTCTAAGAAGGTCGGAGTTTCTAAGAAGATTTCTTCATTTACGATTCCGCTTGGAGCAACCATCAATATGGATGGTACATCCATCATGCAGGGAGTTGCAGTTGTGTTTGCAGCACAGGCATTTGGAATCCATTTGAGCATGGCAGATTATATTACAGTAATCGGAACAGCAACACTTGCATCTGTCGGAACAGCCGGAGTACCAAGCGTTGGTCTGGTTACACTGACAATGGTATTTAATTCTGTCGGACTTCCGGTAGAGGCAATTGGTCTGATCATGGGTATCGACCGTATTCTGGATATGACAAGAACAGCTGTTAATATCACTGGTGATGCAGTATGTACAACAATTGTTGCACATCAGAATAAAGCGTTAGATAAAAAAGTATTTTATGAGACAGAATAAATAACAGGGAGATGATTCGGGGTACTCGAATCATCTCCCTGTTTAAATTTGTAAAATATTTTGTTTATACTCAGAAACTGTCATTTTATAATAATTTTTAAAAGCGGTATGAAAATGGTTCGGATAAGAATAGCCCAACCGGTCGGATATTTCAGAAATTGAAAGCTTACCTTCCTTTAAAAATGTAACAGCTGCAGCCATTCTGGCTTCTGTCCTTTTTTGGAGAAAGTTTTGTCCATATCGATTAAAGAGAATCCGACTGGTCTGTCTGGTGCTTAATCCTAAACGACGTGATAATTCATTTAATGTAATTGTATCGTATTCCAGTAAAAAGCTATCTTCAATGAGGATATAAGCTTTCACCAAAGGAATCGGAATATATGTGATAGCAGCATTTGAAGCCGGTTCGTAGTTTCGCAGTATTTTAACCAGGAACTGCATAAAAAGAGCACGCAACATGATAGTGGCGGCGGAGCCGGGAGCAGAAAACTCCTGATAAATTGCTTCGAGGGTAGCTTGCAACTTAGCACAGTCCTTTCCGTACCAGAACGGATAATGTAAAAATGGTTCTATAATAGCGTTTTCGGAAGAGCTCTTTTTTGTGTCGTGTGCTTTTTCAATTCTTAAATAAATACAATACTCATATGTCGGATCATCTGAGTCGGAATATTGTTGATGTTCGATATGAGGACCGGTTGTATAGAGTATATTTGGATATAATTCATAGGAGCATTGATTGCTGATCAATGTTCCCTTACCTTTTGGAATATAATGAATCTCATAGCTGTTCGAGCTATGTGCATGTGAAGGTGTATTCCATGTCTGGCATTCATATGTAAATTTCAATATATTGATCTGATAATCACCTATCGAAAATGTAATATATAAGTTATCATTTTTCATACTGTAGACTCCTTTTTGAAAGTACGCTAATCGGACATGAATATATCTATTTTGTCTGCTGTTCCAATATTATTATCGTACTATAGATTTTATAATGAAATCAAGAACAAGATAGAAAAAACAAAAAGGAGGATGACGATGATTATTGATGCACATTTACATCTCTGGAAAAAACAATCGGGATGTGTAAATGGAAAACCAGTCTTTGCATTAAGCGGAGGAAAAAGTGATTTTGGCGGTGCGATACGTCAAATGATGCCACCCTATATGCTGGACGGAAGCAATACAGTAGAAATGCTGATTGCAAATATGGATTATGCGAGAGTCAGTGGATGCGTGGTGACGCAAGAGTATATCGATGGTAATCAGGATGCATATTTATTAGAATGTAGAAAGAAATATCCGGAAAGAATAAAAATTTGTTGTCTGTATGAAGAAAAAGAAATAGACGATAAATGGATAGAACAGTTTGATGGGATTAAAATTTGTGCGGGCAGATTAAAAGATCAAAACTTGTTACATCATAAAGATATTTTTGAAAAAGCAGACAAGCTGAATAAATTTATTTCAATCGATATGGCGGATGGAGAGCTTCAAGTAGGTGATATGGAAAAATTGATTGAGATGCATCCGAATCTGCGGATTGCTATCGGACATTTTGGAATGGTCACGGTAGAAGGCTGGGAGAAGCAGATTGCATTGGCAAAGCATAAAAATGTTTATATTGAAAGTGGCGGAATTACATGGTTATTTCACAAAGAATTTTATCCATATCCATCTGCTGTCAAGGCGATACGCAAGGCGATAGAAATTTGCGGAGTTGAAAAATTGATGTGGGGAAGTGATTACCCGCGTACAATGACCGCCATAACTTATGGGATGAGTAAAGATTTTATAGAAAAATCGACTGCTTTATCGGATGAAGAAAAGAAAAAAATCTTAGGAGAAAATGCAAAAGGATTTTATGATTTTCCAGAATTAGAAGTTCCGGAAAAAATAATTAACATGGTTGAGTAGGAGAAATAAGATGATTGTAAAAGGAACATATTTTCAGAATAGCGAAGAGAATCCATTGGTATATGGAGATGTTGAAATTAATAATATCCCAAGAAGACGATTAAGAGGAGAGGAAGAAAAAGAAGGTGTGATTGCAGAGAGTGTTCTGGTTGGATTTTGCGGAACAGATTACACATTGATGAATATGGGGCGAGAAGGAAAATTAAAACCTAAATTTCCGGAAGGCTGTAACAGATTGATCAATGGTCATGAGGGCGTTGTATGGGTACCGTCACAAGAGCGTTTTGCAATCGTGTTAATCCGTGGCGGAAATAGCTATGATCCAACCAGATATACAGAAGAAGAAACGTATTTTGAATATGGATGTGATCAGGCTGATGGTTTGTTTTCAGATAAAAATTATTACAATCCCGACATGCTATTGAAAATCCCGGATGGTTATGTGAAGGATGGAAAAATCTCTCTTAATCTATGTAAGAAGCTGGTATTCAGTGACCCATATGCTTGTATGATTTTTCAGAGAGAACGAATGGAAGATATAGGAGAGGCTCAGAATTTCAGAGTGAAAATGGCTCAATATAAATGCAGCGAAGAAGAGGCAAGAAAAATTGCGAAGAAGGAAACCTTTGACAGAGTATGTATTTTCGGGCTTGGAACAACAGGTATGTTTATCGGAGATTTGATTCGTCAGAAATATCCGGAGGCGAAGATTGTTTTCGTGGCAAGAAGCGAAGAAAACAGTCCAAAAGTCGCATTTGCGCTAAAACAGGCAGGGGCATCTTATGTCAGAAGTGCATTTGATACAAAAGAAGAACTTGCAGATGCAATTAAAGAAAAATTGGGTGGTACCGCAACTGTATTTATCGGTTCCAGCGGAGCAGCGATTGAACATGAAATTGCATTCCAATATGGTGTACTAGGCTGTAATGGTATTTATAATTCTTTCTCATTGGGACCGGAAATTACAGTCGATACAATGCCATTCGGATTTAAAAATCAGGTGATATTCGGCTCCATAAATTTCCGTCAGGATCATATGGAGGAGGCTATTCAGATACTTCAAAACAGCTGCTATGATGAGATCGTTGAATTGATAGACAAAGATGAATTTACAGAGGATCCGATTGATGCATATGAAAATAAAATTTATGCAAAAGGTGCACCAATGAAAACCGCAGTTATATGGAATGAAAAATATGTTGATAGAGAACGTTAAATAAAAGAATGTAGTGAGAGGAAAAAAACATGAGAACAATTATAATTTCTGAACCGGGAAAGGTTGCAGTTACAGAAAATGAAATGCCAAAAGTAAAAGAGGGAGAGGCATTATTAAAATTATTATATGGTGGAATTTGTGGAAGTGATTTGGGTACATATCGCGGAACTTTCGCATATGCAAGCTATCCGAGAATACCGGGACACGAGTTTTCTGCACAGATTGTAGAAATCGGTGAGAATGACAGAGGATTAAAGCCGGGAATGATCGTAACCTGCAATCCATATTTCAATTGCCAGAAATGTTACTCTTGTGAAAGAGGACTGGTAAATTGCTGTGAATCCAATGAAACAATGGGGGCACAGAGAGACGGAGCATTTTCCGAGTATATCACAATGCCGATTGAGCGGATTTATGATGGAAAAGGATTGAATCCAAAACAGCTTGCACTGATTGAACCATTTTGCATCAGTTATCATGGGGTATCAAGAGCAGATGTAAAAAAAGGCGATAAAGTGCTTGTCATCGGTGCAGGAACAATCGGTGTTCTTGCTGCAATTGCCGCAAAAGCAAAAGGTGGAGAAGTATACATTGTAGATGTTGCCGAAGAGAAACTTCAATATGCATATGAAACATTTGGACTTGCCGGTATGATAAAGAATGACAGCGAGGAAGAGTTTATGAACCGTGTAAATGAAATTACAGGGGAGCATCATGGATTTGATGTTTGTATTGAAGCTGTCGGACTTCCGTCTACATTCCAGAATTGTATTGATGCGGCAGCCTATGGCGGACGTATAGTTCTGATTGGAGTAGGCAAGAAAAATCTGGATTTCAATTTTACATTAATCCAGAAAAAGGAGTTAAATATATTCGGATCAAGAAATGCGTTGAAAGCAGATTTTACAGAACTGATTGATTTAGTAAAAAGTGGAGAAATTGATTTGGAAAAGATTGTAATGAATCCGGATTCGACAGATGTGAAGAAGAAATCAGAATATGAATTGGATGAAGCAGACAGGGCGTTTGAAGAGTTTAGTAAATATGGCGGCAGTAAACTGAAAGTATTAATTCATTTTTCTGATCCTTCATAAGAGTCAAAAAAATTGAAATAAAATAGTAGGTTTACTTATGAAATAGATGCTATAATAGAGGAAATCGGCAGGGGTCGTTTTCCTCTTTCTTTTTGCATTACAGTAGCAACGTAAGAATAATAAAATTCGCAGTTGACAATACTATGAAAGTGAGTTATATTAAAGATAGTAATAATAGTAATTATTACTAAAATAAACAAAGGAGGTATGTCGCATGGAGAAAAAAGCACTTTATAATCTGTCGTATGGAGTATTTATGTTGTCTACTCGTTCTGGTGAGAAAGTGAATGGTTGTATTACAAACACTTGTATGCAGGTAGCGAACAATCCAATTCGAATTGCAATATCCGTTTTGAATAGTAATTATACCTGTGATTTAATTAAAGAGAGTGGTATATTTGCATTGAGTCTGCTGGATGTGAATTGTTCTTTTGAGACAATTAAGCATTTTGGTTTTCAGTCAGGAAGAGATGTGGATAAGATGAAAGATCTTTCGTTGCCGGTTGATCATAACGATATACCATATTTGGGATATCAGACATGTGCTGTTATTAGCGGGAAAGTTTTAGAACAGCAGGATCTTGGCACACACACATTGTTTATTGCAGAAGTGACAGATGCAAAGTTGTTGAATGAGAACGAACCACTTACTTACGCTGATTATCAGAATCGCGTAAAACCAAAGAAGAAAGAGATACCTCAGGATAAGAAGATTGTTGGCTGGAGATGTAAGATTTGTAATTATGTCTATGAAGGAAGTGAGCTTCCACCGGATTATACATGTCCTCTTTGTGGACACGATATCAGTGATTTCGAGCCAATATATGAAAGGAGTTAATGAATTATGAAGTATGTATGTGATTTATGTGGATGGGAATATGATGAGGAGCAGGGATATCCAGAAGGCGGTATTGAACCAGGAACAAAATGGGAAGATGTGCCGGAAGATTTTGAATGTCCGTTATGCATGGCCGGAAAGGATCAATTCTCAGAAGAATAAGAATTTTTAGTAGAATGGAAAAACAAATTGATTATAAAAACCTTGTAAGGGAGATAGTTACGTTGACTGTAGCAGTATTTATTATTGCTGCGGCGGTATATTTCTTTTTGGTTCCCAGCCACACTTCGGTTAGTAGTATTTCAGGTCTGGGAATCATCCTTACAAATTTTATACCATTGCCACTCTCTGTGATTACAATGGTTATGAATGTAGTACTTCTGTTGATTGGATTTATTACATGTGGTAAAGAATTTGGGACAAAGACGGTTTATACCAGTGTTGCATTGCCGTTTTTTTTATGGATATTTGAACGTATTCTTCCGGATATCGGCTCATTGACAGATAGTCAGGAATTGGATGTGCTTTGTTATGTTTTAGTAGTCAGCATAGGTCTGAGTATTCTTTTTAATATGAATGCATCTTCCGGAGGTCTTGATATTGTAGCGAAGATCATGAATAAATATTTGCATATAGAGATGGGAAAAGCTATGTCATTAGCCGGGATGTGTGTGGCATTGTCAGCGGCACTTGTGTATGATAAGAAGACAGTTGTCCTAAGTGTTCTGGGTACATATTTCAATGGTATGGTAGTGGACCATTTTATCTTTGGTCAAAATCTGAAGAGGCGAGTTTGCATTATTACTCAGTATGAAGAAGAACTTCGCCAGTTTATTATCCATGATCTGCATAGCGGAGCAACAATATATGAAGCATTTGGTGCTTATAATATGGATAAGAGACATGAGATTATCACTATTGTAGATAAAAATGAGTATCAGAAGTTGATGAGTTATATTAATAAACTCGATCCTAAGGCATTTATTACAGTGTATACGGTGGCAGATATGCGTTATCAGCCTAAAACAATATAAAAAAGAAATGGACTTTTTCATACAGAGACTGTATAATTATAAAAAAATAATTGAGTCAGTTGAAAGTCTAAGACGAAACGTTACATGTCTATAGAATAGTAGCTAATTGTAACGTGTAAGATGCATTGTCTGGAAGGACAATGCATCTTTTGAGTTTAAGATATTCAATTTGAGTACAACTGAAGGAATAAAAAACAGCAGGATGGGAACAACATGAAGGGAAGAAGAATTATTGCAGGGATGCTGCTTGTGGGTATACTAATTACATCTCTTATAGGATGCAGTGAATCAGTGCATCAAAAAAAAGAAAAAAATAAGCCTACAATTACACTGGGAAGCGATAGCTATCCCCCATATAATTATCTGAATGAAGATGGAATTCCAACGGGAATAGATGTGGATCTGGCAACGGAAGCATTTGAAAGAATGGGCTATCAGGTAGAGGTTGTACAGATTAACTGGGAGAAGAAAAAGGAACTGGTGGAAAGTGGCGAAATTGACTGTATTATGGGATGTTTTTCCATGGAAGGAAGACTGGATGAGTACCGCTGGGCAGGACCATATATATCAAGTCGCCAGGTAGTTGCGGTAAATGAAAACAGTGACATTTATGAACTGAAAGATTTGGAAGGAAAAAATGTTGCAGTTCAGTCAACGACTAAGCCGGAAGGTATCTTTTTGAAACGAACGGATGAGAGAATTCCAAAGCTCTCTAATTTGATCAGTCTTGGCCATAGAGAACTAATCTACACTTTTCTTGGAAAAGGTTATGTAGATGCAGTAGCAGCACATGAAGAGTCTATTGTACAGTACATGAAAGATTATGATACAAACTTTCGTATTTTAGAAGAACCGTTGATGACAGTTGGAATAGGCGTTGCATTTGCTAAAAATGATGACAGAGGCATTTGTGAAGAGCTGGATCAGATATTAGAAGAAATGCGGCAGGATGGGACATCGTTGAAAATAATCGGAAAATATCTGGATGACCCGGAAAAATATCTGGAGGTGGATGGTTTTGAGTATTAAAAGAAACCCAAAAGAAATGAAAAAGCGCTTCTGGATGTTTGGGGCTTTGATAGGTGTCTGCGTAGTGGCAGCCTCTGTATTGTATTTTTTTCATAAAGAAAAGACAGAAGCGGAGCAAAGACTGGTTGAGATTGTAAATTACGTCAAGGTTCAGTGTTCTACTTATACACATTATAATGAGGCTACAGAATCCAAAAGTCTTCTTAGATCGATTGAGAGTGCTCGTCAGATGAGCACGAACATCGATATTGAGACAGAAAATGGCGGGCAGTTAAGCCAGGAATTATTAAAAGAAAATTTGCAGACACTTTGGGTGGATGGAATTCTTGTACTTAATGCAGATGGAAGTGTAGTTTGTGAATATAGTGCAAACAAAAAATTTACGGAAAAAGCAGTTCGTTATTTACAAAAAGATGTCATTATGGATTTTGTAGAATATGAAGAACGTTCGTATTCTGAGAGAATCAATCTTGATGACGGCAGTTGTATTGACCTTGCAGCCTGTGCCAGAAAAGATGCTCCGGGAGTGGTTGCCATATATTATTATACTCCGCCCGAATATATGCGAAATTATACGTTGACGATACAGAGTCTTTTAAATGGTTATAGTACAGAAAAGGACGGAACAATTGCTGTTGCAGATAGTGGAATGATTGTTGCCAGCAATGATGAAAATTTATTGGGACAGTCTACAGCTGAAAATGAGGTTGTCCAGACAATGAAACAGCATACGGATAGTCATCATATTTTTCATTTGAAAAATGAAGGAACAGGATGTTATGGAATTATGCTAAAACAAAGGGATTATTACATTTATGCATATATTCCAGATAAAAAAATATTTCAGAATCTTCCGTTAAATGTAATTTTTGTGACGTTTTTATATTTGTTTTTGCTTATTGTTTCGTGGGTGAGAATACAGAAAACAAGTGCGGAGCGAGAAAAACAGGAAAGAGAAAAAGAAGAGAAGTATAAAGAAGAGATTCTTAAGGCAGCAAAAAGAGCGGAGGCTGCGAATAGAGCAAAAACGGAGTTCCTCCAGCGAATGAGCCATGACATCCGTACTCCGATTAATGGAATCTGCGGCATGCTTGATGTGGCAGAACATTATGCAGAGGATTTGGATAAACAGACAGAATGTCGTGAAAAAATCAAAGAAGCTTCGAATTTATTATTGGGATTGGTAAATGAAGTTCTGGATATGAGTAAGCTGGAATCCGGTGAAGTTATTTTGGAAGAGAGTCCGTTTGATTTGCATAATATTTCAGAAGAGGTACTGACAGTAATTGAGTTGTTGGCAGAGGAGAGAAATATTAAGCTGATTCGGGAAAAACAGGAAATAACTCATTGGAATCTGATTGGCAGTCCGGCACATGTGAAAAGGGTATGGATGAATATTCTGAGTAATGCGGTGAAATACAATAAGGATAATGGAAGTATTTGTATTCAATGCAGAGAAGTTCCTTATAATCAGACAGGCATGACGATGATTGAATTCATCTGTCAAGATACCGGAATCGGTATGAGCAGAGAATTTCAGAAAGTGATTTTTGAACCATTTGCACAGGAAAATGCAGGAAGCCGTTCTAAATATGGTGGAACAGGACTTGGAATGCCAATTACAAAAAGTCTTGTAGAAAAAATGGGTGGAACGATTCAGTTTGAAAGTGAAGAAGGAGTCGGAACTACATTTGTAATTCAGATTCCGTTTAAGATTGATACCGAGACTGACAGGATGGAAAAAGAAGAAAAAACTGCGGCATCTCTTCATGGATTGCATATTTTGCTTGTAGAAGATAATGAGCTGAATATGGAAATTGCGGAGTTTATTGTGACAGATGAAGGTGCTGTGGTGACAAAGGCGAAAAATGGAAAAGAAGCGGTGGATTACTTTGAAAAATCTTCCGTTGGGACATATGATGCAATTCTTATGGATGTAATGATGCCGATTATGGACGGATTAACTGCTTCAGAAACGATTCGAAAAATGGACAGAGCAGATGCAAAGACAATACCGATTATAGCAATGACAGCCAATGCATTTACAGATGATAAAATGAAAGCAAAAGAAGCGGGAATGGATGCGCATATAGCAAAACCATTGAACCGGGAAGTGCTGGTTGAGACTGTTTTCAAGGTTATCACTAAGAAAAATAGAGGAAATAAAGCAGAAAATGAAATACACGTTAGAAGTGATGAGAATGAAATATAAATAGTCTTAGACAAGGAAGTTGTGGCAAAGATGGACAAAAATAAGAAAAGGATTAATTTAAATAATCAATTTTTAGAGCAGGCGGTTTTTGCAATTGCGGATGGATATTGTAGAATAAATCTTACGAAGGACCGGGTGCCGGGGGTTATGTATCAGGTACTGGACGGAGTAGAATATGATTTAAACGAACAATTGGGAATGCCGGAAAATTCCAGTTTTTCAGAACTGGTCAAGATGTGGGCTTTAACAATTCCGGAAGAGGGAAGAGAAGAATTTTTGGAAACTGTGAACCGAGAGAAACTTTTAGAACGTTTTTACAAGGGAGAGCAGCACATTACATTTTATTACTGGACAAGAACAGCAACATATGAACCGATGCTTGCGGAAAATCATATGGCACTCTTTGAGGATGAAGAAACAGGAGAGGTTCTGGCAATTAATTACGTGCTTGACCGGACAGAGCAATATCATCTGGAGCAATATAAAAAAGAGTTGGAACAGAAAAACAAAGAACTGGAAAGACTGTTAAAAAGAGAAAAAAATTACAATAATAAAATATATCGCGATGCACTGACCGGAGTATTTAATCGGCGATACTATGAAGAAGTTGTAAAAAACTCTGTTGAGGATGCCGGAATTGCCTTAATGGATCTGGACGATTTTAAGGTCAGTAATGATACATATGGACATCATGTTGGTGATGTTGCACTCAAGACTGCCACAGAGGTGGTTTTATCTTGTATCGGGGCGGATGATATATTGATACGATATGGCGGGGATGAATTTTTACTGATTCTTTCAGATGTTCAGGAAGAAGCTTTGAAAAATAAATTGGATCAGATTCGGGATAAAGTAAGGAATGTAGTAATTCCGGGCTATTCCTATTTACATCTGTCTCTGAGTATAGGCGGAACGATAAAAAATAAGGAAGATGCGATAGAAGATGTCGTGTGCTATGTCGACCAGTTGATGTATCAGGCAAAGAATAAAAAGGACGAAGTTGTTGTATATCAAGAGGGAGAAAAACAATATTTACATACTTCTGTGCAGGAAAATATCAAACAACAAATCTTAATCGTAGATGATTCTATGATGAATCGAGAACTGCTGTCTGTAATATTGGAAGATGATTATCGGATATTGGAGGCAAAAGATGGACAGGAGTGTTTGAACATACTTTATAAAAATAAAAAGGATATCGCGTTAGTACTGCTGGACATAAATATGCCGGTGTTGGATGGATTTGAAGTTTTACGTGCGATGAATGAAAATCAAATGATAGAGGATGTTCCTGTTATTATGATTTCCAGTGAGGATTCAGAAGAGGCCATTCGAAGAGCGTATGACCTGGGAGCGTCAGACTATGTTAATCGACCATTTGATGCAAGGGTTGTTTATCGACGCGTAATGAACACGATAAAACTTTATTCGAAACAACGAAGACTGGTAAAAATGGTTTCGGAACAGATACAGAAACGTGAACACAATACGTCTACATTAGTAGGTGTTTTAAGTCAGATTGTTGAATTCCGTAACGGAGAAAGCGGAGATCATGTTCGTCATATCCGTATGATTACGGAAATGATGCTGGAGCATTTACTTAAGGTTACGAATAAATATGATATCAGTCCGGAAGAGAAAGAAAATATTCCTCTTGCATCGGCGCTTCATGATATAGGGAAAATCGCAATCGATGAAAGAATTCTCAATAAGCCTGGAAAACTGACAGATGAAGAATTTGCGATTATGAAGACACATAGTATGTACGGAGCAGAGATATTGACTAAGCTGGATAACTTTCAATTTGAGCCTTTGCTGCATACAGCATATGAAATCACAAGGTGGCATCATGAACGATGGAATGGTCGGGGGTATCCGGATGGATTGAAGGGAGATGAGATTCCAATCAGTGCCCAGATCGTTTCGATGGCAGATGTATATGATGCCTTGACCAGCGAGCGATGTTATAAGAAAGCATTTTCACATGAAACAGCGATTCAGATGATTCAGAATGGTGAATGTGGAGCATTTAACCCATTGCTTATTAAATGTCTGGTTGAGATTCAAGATGAATTAAAAAATTATACGCAGCATCTGGCAGATAAATAATAAAATAGAAATGCACTTGTAAGTTTTGAATGTCTTACAAGTGCGTTTCTTTTTTTATAAAATATCACTTCCGTCAGGAATCGTTGAAATAATAGTACGATAAATTCGGAAAAGAAAGAATAATGAAACCGTAAGGGATACAATTTCTGCAATAGGGAAAGACCACCATACTGCGTGAAGTCCTCCAAGCTTAGATAAAATATAGGCTGCAGGAACCAAAATAATAAGCTGACGCATAATGGATACGATCATGCTGAATACTGCTTTTCCAAGAGCCTGGAATACGGTACCGCAGATGATGCAGAACCATGCGATCAGATAATGGATACCGATGATCCGAAGTGCAGGGACGCCGATTTTGAGCATATCTGCGGATGCACTAAACATTCCAAGCAATGCCTGAGGAATAAATTCAAAACAAAGGAATCCGATAAATGTCAGGCAGAATGCAGTAATCATACTTAATTTAATTGTTTTAACCATACGTTTTCTGTTTTGTGCACCATAGTTGAATGCAATGATTGGAGTAATACCATTGTTTAAACCAAATACAGGCATAAAGAAGAAGCTTTGTAGTTTGAAGTACACACCAAAAACAGCAGTGGCAGTTGAAGAAAATTCAATCAAAATACGGTTCATGGAGTATGTCATAACAGAACCAATGGACTGCATGATGATAGAAGGAATGCCAATCGCATAAATTGTTCTGATAATTCTTCCATTTGGACGAAAACCGTGGAAGATAAGTTTTACTTCATGGTTGTATTTGTGATTGCACGTAAAGGCAACGACTGCAGCAACGCATTGTCCGATTACGGTTGCGACAGCAGCACCGGTCACACCCATCTTAGGGAGTCCGCATAATCCGAAAATTAAGATCGGATCAAGAATGATATTTGTAATCGCTCCACATAACTGTGAAGTCATGCTGAAGATCGTCTTTCCGGTTGAAGTCAGAAGACGCTCAAAATAAATCTGTGAAAGTAAACCGAAAGAAAAAATCATAACAGTACTTAAGTAGTCGATTCCCATCTCCATAATCTCAACATCGGCATGTCCCATCTGACTCATGTAAAATGGTTTGACAATAGTAAACCCGAGAATACAAATTACGACGTAACTTACAAAATAGAGAAATGCCGCATTGGAAGCAATTCGATTTACTTCGTCTGAACGACGCTCACCAAGTGCTTTGGAAAGCAATGCATTCATACCGACGCCGGTACCAGTTGCAACAGCGATTAAGAGCATCTGCAAAGGGAAGGCGAGTGAAACGGCAGTAAGTGCATTTTCAGATAATTTAGATACAAAAATACTGTCTACAATATTATAAAGTGCCTGCACGAGCATGGAAATCATCATAGGTAAAGACATGTTAAACAGAAGTTTACCAATCGGCATGGTTCCCATTTTATTTTCTGCTGCAGGGGCAGTTTTCATTTCTTGACTCATGTTTTCCTCCTTGTGGTTATTTTTTTGAAGTTGTATAAAAACACTAATTAATTATCATAGCATGGTGAAAAAAAACATACAAGGTTTTTTGTGTATATTTTGAGGTACATTTTTAGTAAAACAGATTTTGAAAGCATGTTAGCATTATCTTGAATTTATAGCAAAACAAGAGTATAATCAAAACATTGATGAGAGTTAAAATAAAGGGTGTAAGAAATAGGAGGATTAATTATGATCACTTGGAACAACTTAGATAAGCTTACTTCTTATCAGGAACTGGCAAAGACAAATAAAGTAAAACTTGCAGAGGTAATGTCAGGAGAGAATGGTGCAAAGAGAGTAAAAAATTACAGTATACCTATGGCAGCCGGACTGGCATACAACTATGCAGCAAAACAGGTTGACGAAGAGGTACTTGCAGCACTTGGCAAATTGGCAGAAGAAGCACAGCTGACAGAAAAATTCGAAGCTCTTTACAACGGAGAAGTAATTAACACAGGAGAAAAACGTCTTGTTCTCCATCACATGACACGCGGACAGCTCGGTGATGCAGTAGAGGCAGACGGAGTAGATAAACGTGCTTTCTATGTAGAACAGCAGGAAAAGATTGCAGACTTTGCAAATAAAGTACATGCAGGCGAGATTACAAATGCAGCTGGAGAGAAATTTACAACAGTTGTTCAGATTGGTATCGGCGGAAGTGACCTTGGTCCTCGCGCGATGTATCTTGCACTTGAAAACTGGGCTAAAAAGAACAATACATTTAAGATGGAAGCAAAATTCATCAGTAATGTAGACCCGGATGATGCAGCAGCAGTTCTGAATTCTATTGATGTTGCACATTCTATTTTCGTACTTGTGTCAAAATCAGGTACAACACTTGAGACATTGACAAATGAATCATTTGTTAAAGATGCATTGAAGAATGCAGGATTAGACGCTTCTAAACATATGATCGCAGTTACAAGTGAGACATCCCCATTAGCTAAGAGTGATGATTATCTTGCAGCATTCTTTATGGATGATTATATCGGAGGTCGTTTCTCTTCTACATCAGCAGTTGGAGGAGCTGTATTATCACTGGCATTTGGACCGGAAGTATTTGCACAGTTCCTGGAAGGTGCAGCAGAAGAAGACAAGCTTGCTATGAATAAAGACATTCGTCAGAATCCGGAGATGCTGGATGCATTGATCGGTGTATATGAGAGAAATGTACTTGGTTATCCAAGCACAGCAGTTCTTCCATATTCACAGGCACTTAGCCGTTTCCCAGCACATTTACAGCAGCTTGATATGGAATCTAATGGTAAATCAGTAAACCGCTTTGGTGAGCCGGTAGATTATGTAACAGGTCCGGTTATTTTTGGTGAGCCAGGAACAAACGGACAGCATTCATTCTATCAGCTTCTGCATCAGGGAACAGATATCGTGCCGCTTCAGTTTGTTGGATTTAAGAACAGCCAGATTGGTACAGATGTTGTTATCCAGGATAGCACAAGCCAGCAGAAATTATGTGCGAACGTAGCTGCACAGATTGTAGCATTTGCATGTGGTAAAGAAGATGAGAATCGTAATAAAAACTTTGAAGGCGGACGTCCATCAAGCATTATCGTTGGTGATCAGTTGACACCACAGGCTCTTGGAGCATTGCTTGCACACTTTGAGAACAAGATTATGTTCCAGGGATTTGTATGGAATGTAAACAGCTTTGACCAGGAAGGTGTACAGCTTGGTAAAGTTCTTGCAAAACGTGTACTTGCACATGAGACAGACGGAGCATTGAAAGTATTTAGTGATCTGTTAAATATTTAAAGATTCAATAGGAAAAAAGGTAGCGGCTCTTATTCATGAGAAAAGAGCCGCTGCCTTTTTTGTTTCGTTGGCTTTGATTTGACAGTACAAGATACCCATGCTAAGATAATACTGCTTTACATAAAAAATAATACAATTGCATAGAAATGTGTGAGGTGTCAGTCAAAAGTAATTTTGACTGGTGAAAAGGGAAACAGGTGAGAATCCTGTACGAACTCGTCACCGTATTTTGCGAGCTTATGCGATACTCCACTGGGGAACCGGGAAGGAGAAAAGAAGCGATTGAGCAATGAGCCGGGAGACCTGCCTTTCACAGTACAGGAATAGAATATTCAGGCCACGAGGAACTGGCAGTACGAAATAGACTCCGAAAAATTGCATTTGTATAAAATGTATGGCAAAAACAGTTATAAACAGGAGGACAACAATGAAAAAGAAACTGGTAATCTTATGTATCGCAGCAGCAATGAGTGTATCTATGTTAGGTGGATGTGGAAATTCTGCAAAAACAACAGACAGTACAAAAACAGAGGATACGACAAAAGACAGTGATCAGGCGGCAGCCGATAAAGTTGCAAAGCTGATCGACGACATTTATGTACAGGAAAGAACAGACAAAACAGATGAGCAGTGTAAAGCAGCTAAAGAGGCCTGGGATGCACTTACGGATGCACAGAAAGAATTGGTAGAGGGAGAGAATGCAGATCCAGATTATTTTGGAAGAGACACAGGAGATGCATCAAAGGATGATCCGCTCAATGCAGATGACATCGGGGAGAATGAGCTTTTAGTAGTAAGCTTTGGAACATCATTCAATGACAGTCGTGTAGCAGATATCGGTGGTGTGGAGAAGGCACTTCAGGAAGCTTATCCTGATTGGTCCGTAAGAAGAGCATTTACAGCACAGATTATTATCAATCATGTACAGGCTCGTGATGACGAGAAAATTGATAATGTGGAACAGGCACTGGACCGTGCAGTAGATAATGGCGTTAAGAATCTGATCATTCAGCCGACACATTTAATGCATGGAGCAGAATATGATGAACTGACAGAGGCAGTTGAGAAATATCAGGATAAATTTGAAACAGTAAAAATTGCAGAACCACTTCTTGGAGAAGTTGGATCAGATGCATCCGCAATCAATGAAGATAAAGAAGCTGTAGCAAAAGCAATCACAGCAGAAGCTGTAAAAACAGCAAAATATGATAGTTTAGATGCAGCAGCTGAAGATGGAACAGCATTTGTATTTATGGGACACGGAACATCTCATACAGCAAAGATCAGTTATTCGCAGATGCAGACACAGATGGAAAAACTGGGATACAAGAATGTATTTATCGGAACAGTAGAAGGAGAACCGGAAGATACATCATGTGAAGCAGTGATTGAAAAAGTAAAAGATGCAGGATATAAAAACGTAATCCTCCGTCCACTTATGGTTGTGGCAGGAGATCATGCTAACAACGATATGGCAGGTGATGATGACGATTCATGGAAGAGTCAGTTTGAGGCATCTAAGGAATTTGACAGTGTGGAGACACAGATTGCAGGACTTGGAGAAATCGCAGATGTTCAGCAGTTATATGTGGCACATACAAAAGCAGCAATGGACGCAGAAGGAATCAAAACAGAGCAGGCGTCAAAAACAGCATTGGAAGATGGAACATATACAGCAGAATTTAATACAGACAGTTCTATGTTTCATGTAAATGAGGCAATGGATGGAAAAGGAACACTGACAGTAAAAAACGGTAAGATGACAATCCATGTCAGTCTTGTGTCTAAAAATATTGTAAATCTGTTCGAAGGAACAGCAGAAGATGCACAGAAAGATGGAGCAAAGCTGTTAGAACCTACGACTGATACAGTAAAATATAGTGATGGAACAAGCGAAGAGGTGAATGGATTCGATGTTCCGGTTCCGGCACTTGATAAAGAATTTGATCTTGCTTTAATTGGAACAAAAGGAAAATGGTACGATCATAAGGTGAGTGTATCCAATCCGGTAAAAGCAGAATAGTAAATACAAAGAAGATATTCGATTTAGGAAAATGAATCGAATATCTTCTTTTTTGGTTGCATAACATAGGATAAAAAAGTAAAATACTTATAGGAATGTAATAATGAACGTGATGAGAATATCAATATAAAGGAGTGGATATGAAAGATATCTATATTATTTTGATTCCGTTTCTAGGGACTTCGCTTGGCGCAGCGTGTGTATTCTTTATGAAAAATTCGCTGAGCGATTCTGTGGAGCGGTCGTTGACTGGATTTGCCGCAGGAGTAATGATAGCAGCATCCGTATGGAGTCTGTTAATTCCGGCAATCGAGCAGTCAGAAAATATGGGGAAATGGTCGTTTATTCCGGCAGTGACAGGATTCTGGGCCGGGGTACTTTTTTTGTTGTTGCTAGATCGTGCAATTCCGCATTTGCATCGGAATAGTGAGAAAGCAGAAGGACCAAAGAGTAAATTACAGCGGACCACAATGATGGTGCTGGCAGTAACGCTTCACAATATTCCGGAAGGCATGGCAGTCGGAGTGGTTTATGCGGGATATTTATCTGGAAATGAAAAGATTACAGCGGCAGGTGCACTCGCTTTATCTATTGGAATTGCAATACAAAATTTCCCGGAGGGGGCAATTATTTCATTGCCGCTTAGAGCAGAAGGCATGAAGAAAACAAAAGCATTTGTCGCCGGTGTGTTGTCTGGAATTGTGGAACCGATAGGAGCAGTACTGACAGTTTTAGCAGCAGGATTGATCATTCCGTCAATGCCATATCTTTTAAGCTTTGCGGCAGGTGCAATGATCTATGTTGTGGTTGAGGAGTTGATTCCAGAGATGTCTCAAGGCGAACATTCCAATATAGGGACAGTATTTTTTGCGGTGGGATTTACTGTTATGATGATGCTGGATGTGGCACTTGGATAGCAAAAGTACATAGGAAAACGCTCTGTGAGGATGTGTAGTGATTTTAATGAGAATATGTCAGCTTACGCTGACCTTAATCACGCACCAGGCCTCACGTGCGTTTGACTTGAAGAAGGGGGAATGAAGGGTATGTTCATAGTGAGAGGAATCAATATCCTAGGATGTGTGCTGCTGGGAATCTGTGCAGACAGGGCAAGACGAAAGAATGGAGAATTGGCGAAAAGTGTGTGGGTATATGAGATGGCTGCATGTGCATGTGCGATCCTATCTACAATGTATATATATACTTCGAACCCTCAGGTGGCGACAGTACTCAAGAGTCTTCTTATGGCAGGAGTAGACTGGCTTTTACTATTGTTGATGGCTTTTACGCAGCGCTATACAGAGCAGTTTAAAGAAGTCAGATTTATAAGAAATGCAATGATAGTCTATGCGAGTCTGGATACGTTGTTTGCTTTGGCTAATATATGGTCAAAACAGATATTTTATGTGGAGATTACAGCAGATGCTCAAAAGCAGATATATTACGGAAGCTGGCAATATGTTCGGATGATGCATAGCATATATACGGTGGGGATTATTGCGATAATGCTTTTGACATATTGCATCGTTATTCTTAAAACATCGCGTTTTTATCGGATACGTTATACAATGATTGGACTGGCATTTTTATTAGATGGGATCGCAGCTGTATTTGCAGTACGGATAAGGGGAGAATATAATCTGTCATTTGTATTTTTTAGTATAACATCCGTTTTTATTTATTATTTTAGTTTGTGCTATGTGCCAAATGAATTACTGCAGAAAACATTTGCATTATTAATACAGGAATCCAATAGCGGGATAATCTGTTTTGATAATCTCGGCAGATGCATATACTGTAATGATGTAGTAAAAGAGCTTTGTCAAATAGGAGAAGATCTGGGTACTATAGAAAGACAATACAGGAAATGGTATACGGGAAATAAAGAAGATTTTGTGCAATCTTCGATTATATACCACACAGCGTATGGAGGAAAAACGGGAAAAGACAGAAAATTTGAAATCGTGGTCACACAGCTCCACGATGAGAAAGATGTTGTGGTCGGAGTTTGTTTTACATTTTATGACAGGACAAAAGAACAGGAAAAGCTGGAGTATGAACAATATCGTGCAACACATGACAGTTTAACAGGAATGTTAAATAAAGAACAGTTTTATGAAGAAACATATCAATTACTGCATAAATATTCAGATGAAAGCTTTTATATATTATACACGAATATTGAATCTTTTAAGTTTGTAAATGATATTTTCGGAATTGCAAAAGGAGATGAGATTCTCTGTAGACAGGCAGCGTCTATGGAAAGTTACGGAACAGAAAAGGTGTTGTGCGCCAGAATACAAGGTGATCATTTTGCAATGTGCGTTCCGGAATCCGAATTCTCGACAGAGCGTATCAGTGATGCAATTCAGAAAATAGAAGAGGAATTTACAAGCAATGTTTTTCATTTGCGTATATATGCAGGGGTATATGAAGTCGGAGACATAGAAGAGCCGATAAGCATTATGTGCGATAAGGCGAATATAGCCGGTGGGACAATTAAAAACAATTATCAAAAAAGAATTGCATTTTATAATACAGTACAACTTATACAGTCTCTGAAGGAAAAATCAATCATAGGAGAATTTGAATGTGCATTAAATAAAGAAGAATTTGCGATGTTCTTGCAGCCACAGGTAGATGCAAAAGGTCAGGTTCAGGGAGCAGAAGCACTTGTACGTTGGATTCATCCTGAAAAAGGTGTTGTTGCTCCGGGCAGATTTATGGACACATTGGAAAAGACTGGATTAGTATATAAATTAGACAAGTATATGTGGGAAAAAGCTGCACAAAAATTAAAAGAGTGGAAGCAAAAAGAAATACCATATTATATTTCTGTAAACATTTCTATAAAAGACTTTTTCTTCCTGGATATTTACGAAACATTTGTTCAACTGATAGAACAGTATGAGATAGAGCCGGAGAGGCTAAAATTAGAGATTACAGAGACAACGCTGATGTCAGATTTCAAAGAAAACATGAAAATATTGGGAAAGCTTCAAGCGTATGGCTTCCAAATTGAAATTGATGATTTTGGAAGTGGATATTCATCCTTGAATATGCTGAGGAACATCAAGGCAAATGTCTTGAAAATTGACCGTGATTTTTTGGTAGCGACAGAAAATGAAGTGCGAGATCAGGATATTCTACAAAGCATCATTGTACTTGCGGAGAAAATCGGCATGAGTGTGATTGTGGAAGGGGTAGAAACAAAGAAGCAGTTAGAAATGTTGATAGGTATGGGATGTAGGCTGTTTCAGGGATATTATTTTTCTAAGCCACTTAGCGTTGAGAAGTTCGAGGAATTCTTGAATTCAAATCAACGTGAATTTTAGATTATGACGATGGAAGAAATAAAAATACATATTATAGACAAGAGTATACATTTATCTTATAATGTATGAGGTTTACACACTAAAGGGGAAAAAGATGAAATCAGATGTGGTTATGACAAGACAACAGGCAGATGAATGGATTGCACATTTAGAAAATATATTTTCAGTGGTTCGTCTACTCGATGCAGAAGATATTAAAAAGAGAATAGATGGAGTGGAAACAGATACTCCTGTTACATGCCAGTGCTATTCATTTTGGAACAGGCAAGAAGAATGCAGTAATTGTATATCAATCAAAGCTTTGCAAGAGAAAAGTCAACATACAAAACTGGAATATCTCGGTTCGCAGATATTTTATGTGATTGCAAGATATGTAGAGATTGATGGAAAAGCTTATGTAGCAGAAATGTTATCCTGTCTGGAAGATGAAACAGTGTTGGATTCTAAAGGGAAAAGTCTTTTGATTAGTAAGTTGACTCAATATAATGAAGAGTTATATCGAGATGCACTGACAGGAGTATATAATCGTCGCTATTATGAAGCTTATGTGAAAAAAATGAACGGACGCATGGGCATTGCAATGATAGATTTGGATGACTTTAAATTATATAATGATACTTTGGGACACAATGCAGGAGATATGGTTTTAAAAACCGTAGCCAGAGAAATTCAGGCATGTATCCGGAAAACTGATATATTGATCCGATTTGGAGGAGATGAATTTCTACTTTTACTTCCGGATATTGATGAGACAGTATTTGCAAAAAAATTAAGACAGATACGAAAAAGAATATATGATGCAGAAGTACCGGAATACTCCTGGTTACATATTTCTGCAAGTATTGGTGGTGCATTGAAAGGCGAAGAGCCGATTGAAGAAACAATTGCAAGAGCGGATCAGTTGATGTATCAGGCAAAAAATAAAAAGAATATGATCGTGACTGATACAGATAAAATGAAAAATCTAGATACAACAAGTAAACAACGCGTTTTAATTGTAGATGATTCAGAGATAAACAGAGAAATGCTTGCGGAAATGTTAAAAGATGATTTTGATATTCTTGAAGCAGCCAGTGGTGAAGAATGTGTTGAAATGTTGCAGAAGCAGGGGACAGAGATTTCGGTTATCTTATTGGATGTCATTATGTCAGGGATGGATGGCTTTGATGTTCTGGAATATATGAATGAAAACCATTGGATCAAAGACATACCGGTTATAGTTATTTCAAAGGATAACTCCATTGCAAGTGTGACGAAAGCATATCAGATGGGTGCTTCTGAGTATATCGGAAGACCATTTGATGCAAAGGTTATCTATCAGAGAGTTTGTAATGTAATTAAGCTATTTGCAAAACAGAGAAGATTGATTGCACTTGTGACAGAACAGATTTACGAGAAAGAAAAAAATGAACGAGTACTGGTAGATTTGCTGAGTCAGATTGTGGAACTTCGTAATGGCGAAAACGGAGCACATATCCGTCACATGCATATTTTGACAGAGATGCTGTTGGAACAATTGGTTCAAAAGACAGACCGCTATAAGCTGAACTGGTCAGATCAGCTTGTTATTAAAACAGCGTCAGCGTTACATGATATTGGAAAAATCGGAATCAGTGAAAAGATTTTAAATAAAAAAGAGCCGCTGCCAGAGCGGGAGAAAGAATTGGTACAGGCACATACCATGCTCGGAGCATCTATGCTTGAAAATCTGGATTCACACAAAGAGGATGAGTTGGTAACAACAGCTTACGAAATATGCAGATGGCATCATGAAAGGTATGATGGAAAAGGCTATCCGGATGGACTTAAAGGGGAAGAGATTCCGATTTCAGCGCAGATTGTTTCATTGGCAGATGCCTATGATAAATTGACGCGAGACCGTGTGAATAAGAAAGGTATTTCTCATAAGGAAGCAATGAATATTCTATTGCATGAGAGAGCTTCGGAATTTAATCCGATTTTGTTAGAATGTCTTGAGGAAATTCAGGAAAACATCAGCAGAGCTATGCGGGATGGAGGCAGGAATTTAGAAGTATTCAACGAGGGCTCTGCTTATAAAAAAATGATAGAAGAGGCTGGGGAATAGAACATCTATGATGACAGAACTTGAAAAATATTACAATAAGTTTAACGAAGAAAAACGTCTGACAAGCAGACATGGGCAGGTGGAGTTTATTACTTCTATGAAATATATTCATAAATATTTGCCTGTGGATAAGTCTGCAAAAATCCTGGATGTGGGTGCGGGAACCGGAAGATATAGTGTTCAACTTGCTGAAGAAGGATACGATGTGACAGCAGTAGAACTCGTGAAATACAATCTGGGAATTTTGAAAAAGAAAAACAGTGCTGTAAAAGCATATCAGGGAAATGCAATGAAGCTTTCCCGTTTTCAGGACAAAGAGTTTGATCTGATTATTATATTTGGACCAATGTATCATTTGTACTCAAAGGAAGATAAGGTGAAAGCTCTTACTGAAGCGAAACGTGTGTTAAAAGATGAAGGTGTGATTCTGGTGGCATACTGTATGAATGAGTATAGTATTTTGACTTATGGATTTAAACAGAATCACATTTTGGAATGTATGGAAAACGGTAAGATAGATGAAAAATTCAGAGTGCAACCGGAAGAGGCCGACCTGTATGATTATGTGAGACTGGAAGATATCGACTCATATAATGATGCGGCAGGAATGGAACGTATACAGATCATTTCTGCAGATGGTCCGTCGGATTATATGCGACCGGTATTAAATGCGATGGATGAAAAAACATTTCAGACATTTATAGGATATCATTTGTCTACTTGCGAGCGCTTGGAACTGGTGGGGGCCGGTTCACATACAGTAGACATTATAAGGAAAAGGGATAATAAAAAACATGAATGATTTAAAACCAAAGTTGTTTGAGGTATTAAAAGATTATAATAAAGAACAATTGATGAAGGATATCATTTCCGGAATCATTGTTGCGATTATTGCATTACCACTTTCAATTGCTCTTGCAATTGCTTCCGGGGTAGGACCTGAGCAAGGTCTTTATACTGCAATCATTGCAGGCTTCTTTATTTCATTTTTCGGCGGAAGCCGTGTGCAGATTGGAGGACCAACGGCAGCGTTTGTCGTAATTATATATGGGATTGTTGCCCAGTATGGAACAGACGGGCTGGTTGTAGCGACGATTTTAGCCGGAATTATTCTGGTAATCATGGGATTGTGTAGATTTGGTTCCTTGATCAAATATATTCCATATACAATAACGACAGGGTTTACCTGTGGTATCGCAGTGACCTTATTTGTCGGACAGTTGAAAGATTTCTTTGGTCTTGAGATGGGAGCAGTTCCATCCGAGTTTGTGCAAAAAATCATTGCGTATGCAAATCATATTTCAACAATTAATGTAGTTGCCCTGGGAATTGGTGCACTGGCTGTTGTAATCATGCTTGTGTGGCCGAAGGTGACAGATAAAATTCCTGGTTCTTTAGTTGCTATTATTATAACAACAGCAATCGTATATTTTGCTAATCTTCCGGTCAATACGATAGGAAGTGTTTACGGAGAATTAAATTCTTCATTCCCGGCATTTCATATGCCATCCGTGTCTTTTGAGTTGGTACAGGAGATGCTTTCACCAGCATTTACAATTGCAATCCTGGCTGGAATCGAATCGCTTCTGTCAGCAGTTGTTTCAGATGGTATGATAGGAGATAATCATAAGTCGAATGCAGAACTTATCGGACAGGGACTTGGAAATATTTTCTCAGGACTTTTTGGAGGAATCCCTGCTACAGGTGCAATTGCCAGAACAGCGGCAAATGTAAGAAACGGGGGACGTACTCCGATTGCTGGAATTGTACATTGTATCACACTGGCAATTATTTTACTTCTTCTGATGCCGCTTGCAGCATTGATTCCAATGACAACGCTTGCAGCAGTACTTCTTGTCGTAGCGGCAAATATGGCGGACTGGAATTCATTTTTCAGACTGTGTAAAACAGCACCGAAGAGTGATGTGATTGTATTGGTTGCAACATTCTTCCTGACAGTATTCTTTGATCTGGTAGTTGCAATTGAAGTCGGTGTTGTGCTTGCCTCCTTGTTATTTATGAAACGTATGGCAGAAACAGCAGATATTAAAACATGGAAATACGTTGATGAGCCGGATATCACACCTGGTGAAGCTGAAAAACTAAGAGATATCCCTCGAAGCATCCGTGTGTTTGAGATTTCAGGACCATTGTTCTTTGCAGCAGCAGACCAGATATTAAGCATTAACAGTGATCACAGAACAAAGGTGATCGTAATTCGAATGAGAAGCGTACCTGCTATCGATGCAAGTGCGATGAAAACGTTGAGAGAACTTGTAGAACGGGCTGAGAAAAAACATATTACAATTATATTCTCCCATGTAAATGAACAGCCGATGTCAGTTATGGAGAAAGATCATTTTATAGAAGCTATTGGAAAAGATAATTTCTGTACAAATATCGTAGAAGCATTGGGTTATGCAGAGTCTCTTGTGAAATAGTGTGAAAAAGGAATAAGGTATAGAATGAATAAAAAGAGAATAAGCCGAATAATAGAATTCTTACTAATTATTCTTTGTATTGTATCTTTGGGATTTTTGATATTGCAGTCATATCAAAAAAATCAGGAGACAGAGAGTGCGGTAACAGAATTTTCCTCAGATTGGTTTTACTATAGAGACGGCGAAAAAGTAGAAGTGAATCTGCCTGTAACGATTACGGATTACAAGGAAGATACTCTTAATCTGTATCATGTCAGGATTACCGATGATGAGGATTTGAAAACGATTATTACAAAAGGTGCATATTACCGGATGCAGATTAAATTGGGAACACGGGTATTATATGAATATAATGACGAAGCATTTCCAAGAAACGCTCAGATGCGGCATAAATTAGAGTGTCGAACGCAGCTTCCGGATCATGTTGGCGGAAAGAAAATAACCTGCGTATATAAAAATGATGGCAGCAACACTTTTAAAATCGAACCCATATATATTGGATATAGTGATGCAGTTCTGTGTTATCAGCTGACTTCTGAAGGTTTGGTATTGTTGCTTGTGTTTATCATGTTTTTAATCAGCATGGCATCATTAGTAGTTCATATTTATTTAAAATACAAGAAGGTTGTAGAAACACGATTTTTACATGCAGTGATTTACTTAGTCAGTTGTGGAATATGGTGCCTGACAGATACCTCTCTGTTTCAGAATTTGTTTGATTATTCTCCGGCTGTAGCTTATGTTTCATTTTACATGTTTATGTTTTTCCCTGTTCCGATGATTCATTTTATTAGGGATACCAGAGGAATGGAGAAATATAGGATTCTGAATTGGTTGAATTATATTTTTTATGTAAATATTCTGGTACAGAGTGTATTGAAGCTGCTTCAAGTATTTGAGCTTATCGATATGCTGATAATTACGCATGTACTTATTGTAATCGCAATTATAATATTGGAAATATGCTTATATAAAGAATATCAGGCGAAAAGGACGGAAGAAATCAGAACAATTTTATTTGCATTTGTAGTAGTATCTGTAATAGGAATCACTTCTTTGTTGCTCTACTGGTTATTTGATATTACGAGATATGGTTTCATGTTTGAGTTTGGAAATTTGATTTTTGCCATTATTTTGATGAGTGGATTGCTACATACAGCATTTCATAATATGCAGTTTCGAGTAGAGGCAACGATTTATAATAAACTGGCGCGCAGAGACAGCCTGACACAGTTGCCGGATATTCAGTATTTTCAAGAATGGCTGCCAGAACAGAAGATTTCTAAAATCTATATGACAGCAGTTGTGCTGTTTCAATTAAAACGTGTGAATACGATTTATGGAACAAGCTTTGGAAATGAAATGCTTCGGAAGGTTTCAGAGTATATAAAAGAGCGGGTGGATGTAAACCAGATGTTCCGCGTAGGAGGAAATCAGTTTATCCTTACTGCATATTCAAAATCTGAGGCAAAGCGGATGCAAAAGGAACTGAAAGAATTATTTGAAGAAGAGCTTCGGATTGGTGAAGAACAAATTCATGTTCCGGCAATCATATGTGGTGTAGAATATGAACATGGTCAGGAGAGTGAGGTATTCCTATCGTATATTGAATATCTGACGGCACGGGCAGTAAAAAGTGGTGATACAATCGTGATCAAGGGCGATCAAGAAACCATGGATGGCTTTCAATATGAAAAGGAAATCGAAAGCTTTCTGCCAAAAGCAATCCGTGAGGATTTGTTTGAAGTGTATTATCAGCCGATATATTCATTAGAAAGACAAAGGTTTGTAGCGTTAGAAGCATTAAGTCGCTTAAAGCATCCGAAATTTGGTATGATACCGCCGGATGTATTTATTAGAATTGCAGAAAATACTGGTCAGATGAATGCATTAAGTTCTCTTCAATTTCGAAGAATCTGCCGTTTTATGAAAGCACATCCTAAGTTGCGAGAAAAGTTACTAAGTGTGAAATTCAATCTTTCGCCGGCACAGTTCTTGAAAAAGGGATACTGTCATAGTTTGATCGCTATGATTCACGAATACGATCTTCCGGTTTCATTTTTCCAGTTTGAGATTACGGAGACGGTGGCAACAGAATATAATGAAGAACTTTATCGTTTTGTAAAAGAATTACAGGCAGAAAGAATAGGATTGTGTCTGGATGATTTTGGCTCTGGATATGCAAATCTGAATACTGTATTAAAACTTCCGTTTGCATGTGTTAAGATGGATCGTTCATTACTTCAGGGAATTATGGAAGATGAAAAAGTAGCGAGGTTCTATCGAAATATGTGTGCAATTCTAAAAAATCAGGGATATAATCTGATCGCAGAAGGTGTGGAAGAAAAGAGAGAAGTAGAATTGCTAAACCAGTGGGGAATCGATCTGATTCAGGGATATTATTTCTCCAGACCGGTATGTGAGGAAGAGCTATTGAGACAAATCGTGGACTAAAATGAATGGAGATTAGCATGAAAATTGTATTTTTAGATGTAAAAACAATTGGTGAGGATATTAACTTGTCACAATATGAAACACTGGGAGAAGTTGTCAAGTATGACTTTTCTTCCACAGAAGAAGTGCCGGAGAGGGTGAAGGATGCGGATGTAATTATTCTGAATAAAGTACAGATTAATGAGCAGACAATTGGTACTGCAAAGAATTTAAAATTAGTTTGCGTCACAGCGACTGGTACGAACAATCTGGATAAGGAATATCTGGAAAAACGAGGAATCGCATGGCGGAACGTGGCGGGATATTCTACAGAGACAGTGACGCAGCATACATTTGCAATGTTGTTTTATTTATTGGAAAAGATGCGTTACTATGATGATTATGTGAAAGAAGAGCATTATGTAAATGATGTACAGTTTACACATTTTGCAGAACATTTTACTGAGATTCATGGAAAAACATGGGGAATTATCGGGCTTGGAAATATTGGAAGAAGAGTAACGGAGATTGCAAGAGCATTTGGTGCACGTGTGATTTATTATTCTGCATCGGGAAGTCCGGCACAGGAAGGGTATGAGCAGGTTGACTTAGACACATTGTTATCCACATCGGATATTGTGTCGGTACATGCTCCGCTTAACGAGTATACAGAAGGGCTGATGAACCGGGAAGCATTTGCCAAAATGAAGAAAAATGCGATATTTCTGAATCTTGGAAGGGGTCCGATAGTAGTGGAGCAGGATTTATATGATGCGTTAGAAACGAGTGAAATTGCTGCGGCTGGTCTGGATGTGTTGACAAAAGAACCGATGAGTGTGGATAATCCTCTTAGAAAAATCAAAGACAGTGGAAAACTTTTGATTACGCCGCATATCGCATGGGCGAGCGTCGAGGCAAGAACGAAATTGATGGACATTATATTTGGACAAGTGAAAGAATTCTTCGCGTAGAGTTTGAGAAATATAAAAAAGTAGGACATACATTTTATGAGAATGTATATCCTGCTTTTTGGCTTTTAAGGAAGGTTGTTTATTTGCCTCAGCCTATTTTGCTTCAGCCATAACACCAACTTTATTTTCTTTTGCTTTATGTTTATCATACATTGCAAACATACCGGCTAACAGAGTACCGGAGATGGAGTGCCATGTACAAGATACAGCACAGATGATTGCTGACTCCGGAGTAGAAGCAAACTGAGCTGTTGTAGTTGCAAGGTTAGTTGCAAGTCCTGCGTTCTGCATACCGACTTCGATGGCAATGGTTCTTTTTTTAGAGGTATTCATACCTACAAGTTTTCCGGCTCCGTAGCCAAGTAAATATCCGAGTCCATTATGAAGTAATACAGCGACGAAGATGACAACACCGGATTGGAAGAATTTAGAACCCTGAGAAGAAACAACTCCACCGACTACGCAGGCAAGGCCAAGTACGGCAACACCAGGCATCATTTGCTGAATCTCATGGAACATTTTCTTTTTGCCATAGAGATAATTTAACAAGAAACCAACACCGACAGGGAGAATTACAGTTTCAATAATGGATACGAACATTGGAAGTCCTTTGATGCTGATCTGTGTGCCGCTGGCAAGCAATGAGACCATAAGTGGTGTCATGACTGGGGAAAGCAGTGTAGAAACTGTTGTCATTCCGACAGAAAATGCGACGTCCCCACCGCACAGATAAGACATAATGTTAGAAGATACACCACCAGGGCAGCAGCCAACAAGAATCAAACCAAGTGCGATACCATCAGGCAGATGCAAAGCTTTTGTAAGTGCAAATGCGAGGAATGGCATAATCAGATACTGGGCAAGTGCACCAACGCAGATATCAAATGGGCGCTGCGCCAGAATTTTGAAATCTTCAGTTGTCAGGGTAAGTCCCATGCTAAACATGATGATACCGATGATGATAGACTGACAGGTAAATTTGTTGGATACCGGGTCAGTGAAAAGTTGAAAATTTACCCATCCCATCATAGTTGGGATGAAGAATGTGACAACTGCGATTGCGATGACGACCACAGAAGTATAATCTGATAAAAATTTGCTTGCTTTTTGTAATGCTTTCATTACAAGTACCTCCTAAAATATATTTGTCCACGTTGCGGTTTACAAGAATTGTAAATCGTAACTTGTTCACCAAATCCAGAGGAATGAAAAGATAAAAAAATCCCTTCTCAGACCAAGAATCTGAAAAGGGACGAATAAATCCGCGTTACCACCCTAATTCTGCAAATAAAATCTGCAACACTCTAACGTACTATCATACGCGTTCCCTATAACGGAGGAGACCGGCGAGGTTTACTGATTGTGCTTTCAACCCGCTTCTTAGAGAGGATATCCTTATCTGTTTATTACCTGCTTCCAGCAAACGCAGGCTCTCTGTGAAATAAAATAAGATATGGCATTGTTCTCATCGACGAATTTCGGTGAACTGTATTTGTTTTTACAACTACGCATTATAGACCTCTGAAATGAAATGTCAAGAACAAATTTTGTATAAAACAAAAAACAGAGTATCTTCGTGATTGACTTGAATTGTATTTTTGAGTAGTTTATAATAAATCGAATTCATTTATAGAAACTGGAAAGGAAGATGGAAGATGTTGAAGGGAAAAACAGTGTTATTAGGTGTAACAGGAAGCATTGCAGCATATAAGATTGCATCACTTGCAAGTGCATTGAAGAAGCTTCATGCGGATGTGCATGTATTGATGACACAGAATGCGACGAATTTTATTAATCCGATTACATTTGAGAGTCTTACGGGAAATAAATGTCTGGTGGATACATTTGACCGGAATTTTCAGTTTCAGGTAGAGCATGTTTCAATAGCAAAGAAAGCGGACGTAGTAATGATCGCACCGGCAAGTGCCAATGTTATTGGAAAGCTTGCGCATGGAATTGCGGATGATATGCTGACTACTACGGTGATGGCATGCAAATGTAAGAAATATATTTCACCGGCTATGAATACGAATATGTTTGAGAATCCTATCGTGCAGGATAATTTAAAAACATTGGAGCATTATGGATATGAGGTGATCCAGCCGGCAAGCGGATATTTGGCATGTGGAGATACGGGGGCAGGTAAGATGCCGGAACCGGAGACTCTGCTTGCGTATATTGAAAAAGAGATTGCCCGTGAGAAAGATTTGCAAGGCAAGAAGATTCTTGTTACGGCAGGACCGACACAAGAAGCAATTGATCCGGTAAGATACATTACGAATCATTCTTCGGGTAAAATGGGATATGCAATTGCAAAAGCTGCGATGCTTCGTGGTGCAGAGGTTACGCTGGTAAGTGGACGTACTGCGATTGAAGCTCCGCTTTTTGTAAATGTTGTGCCAATCGTTACGGCAAAAGATATGTTTGAAGCGGTGACGGGAATCAGTAATGAGCAGGATATTATTATCAAAGCTGCGGCTGTTGCGGACTATCGTCCGGCCGTTGTTAGTTCTGAAAAAGTTAAGAAAAAAGAGGGTCAGATGTCTATAGAGTTAGAACGGACAGATGACATTTTGAAATATTTGGGAGAAAATAAAAGAGAAGGACAGTTTTTATGTGGCTTTTCTATGGAAACCCAGAATATGATCAGTAATTCCAGAGCCAAACTTGAAAGGAAGAACCTGGATATGGTTGCAGCCAACAATGTAAAAGAGGCTGGCGCAGGCTTCCAGGGAGATACCAATGTATTGACTCTGATTACGCAGAAGGAGGAAACATCACTTCCGCTTATGAGCAAGGAGGATGCAGCCAATAAACTTCTGGATAAAATTCTTGAATTGACGATTCGCTAAGAAAGTCAGTTACAAGAGAATCGCCCATATGTGCTTCAAGTGATAAGAGGATACAAAGAATGGGCGGCGACTTAATAACACACACCGTATTGCATCCGCACAAAGCGGAGCGGTAACAAGGAGGAAAACATGAACAACAAAACAAAAAAATTCAACACGATGCAACTTGCTACATTGGGACTTATGACAGCAGTCCTTATCATTATGTCCTGTACACCATTAGGTTATCTGAACATTGGACCACTGGCAATTTCATTTAATGTAATTCCGGTTGCGATTTGTGCAATCGTATTAGGACCGACAGGTGGTGCAATTGCCGGACTGATCTTTGGACTGACAAGCTTTGGTCAGTGTATTGGAATCGGCGGAGTCAGCGTAATGGGAGCAATGCTCTTTAGTATCAATCCGGTTCTGGCATTTATCCAGCGTGTAGTTCCACGTCTTTTGGATGGTTTGCTTATCGGATTTATTTATAAAGCAACAAGAAAAAGAACGAATGCATATGTGGCAAGTGCAGTGACAGGATTCTTTTCAGCATTTTTAAATACTTTGTTTTTTATGACATTTTTAGTAGTATTATTTGGAAATACAGAATATGTGCAGGGGCTTATGAACGGAAGAAATGTGATTATCGGATGCTGCATGATGGTTGGTGTGAATGCTATCAGTGAGATGGTTGCATCTACAGTTATCACAGGTGCAATAGGAGCGGCACTTTCCAAAGCACGTTTGCTGCCTTCAGAGAAATAGAATTGCTTGCGTTGCTGGTCACAGTTACTGTGAACAGTAACTTGCTTGCTTTAGAGAAATAGAATTCTTGCCAGAGAAAGTATTTTATGTTAGAATCAGTCTGTAATTGTGTGTATCTGTTCAAGAATAACGGGTACAAGGACGTTTACAAAAGCGGGGTATGAATAATGGAAATGGAACAAGAAGTAACAATTATGAAAGAGTTCGAGCAGTTGAAACCATTTCTTTTGAGTGCACAATTAGGAAGCTATGTAGTGCTTCCGTTGAAGTACAGAAAAGAAGAGCTTGACCAGGTATGGCTGAAGGCAAACTGTGAGAAACAGGATATTACAACGACGAATCTGACAGAACAGGCAAAGATATTATTTAAAGAAAACGATCCGATGCATGTTGGTGTCTGCTACAAGTTCCAGCGTGAGATATTTATCAAAGAATTGTTAGATAATATAGAAGTAGAGAACGTAATGGGATTTGCTGTTACAGATTTGGATCAGGATAGAATCGAACTTGGAATAAACTGGGAGAAGGATGGATTTGATATTCATTCTGCTTATTTATATGTGTTTGAGACAGGAGTTGCATTCTTATGTATGGGACTTCGTTATAGTCGAATGGATGCGATCGCCCAGATTTGTAATCCGGGAAGTGCAGATACACAGTCTCGATATTTTTATCTGGACAATGAGAAAAAGACACATGAATTTTCATTGGATGAAAAACTGGATATATTACTGGATACAATTGGTCTGGAAGTATTTCACCGTAGTGGAACATCTGTGTTTTTAGATGCATTTACATATAATCTGGCTATGATCGGAAGAAGATTCCGTGACTTAGATACGATAAGACGAGTAACTTGTAATCAGAATAATATGCTGCCTTTATCTACAGATGTGGATGAAGACATGACAGGTGCACTGCAGTACCTGTATGCAGCACAGGATAAGATTCATCTGGCATATAACTGGGGAGCATGTGTTTCAGATCAGGCGGTATCCTATGTTATGGCAGACTATAATCTGAACATGGAAGGTCAGATGAAGCAGCATGCAGAAGATAAACTTCCGGCAGTGATCATCGCACTTTATGAGAAATATACATGTCAGTATCTGACAGAACAGGCAGCTGCGGAAGATATGAAAGCGAAAGAAAAGCAGGAAATCAAAGATATACTGATGCATTTTCAGGCATTCGGTGTAGTGCGTGCTATGAATCTTTCAAGAAATTATGAGATTAAGATTATTTATCAGCATTTGTTAGATATGAATGGAATTGAAGGCTCGATCAATGATCTCGATAAGAAATTGAATTTCTTAAATGAGCAGATAAAGGATATGGCTGAGAAGAAACAAAACCATATGATGGAATTGGTAGTGGGATGCTGTAGCATTTCAATTTTGTCTTCTGTATTCATGATTATGAATCTTATGGGAATAAGTGCAGCTACACAGTGGGTCGTGCTGGGAACAGTGATTGGCATTGGTGTAGTGGGAGCTTTAGTGACAATGCTTCGTAAGACAAATGTTGTATCAGCATTTTCAGAAAATATGGAGAAACTGTATGATCATTTTGAAGCGGTAAAAGAGAATGTCAATGAGACATTGGCTGAGAGAGCAGAAGCGAAAGAAGAAGCAAGAGCTGCAAAAGAAGCCGCTGAAGAAGAGGCACTGGCCCAACAGGAAGCAGCCGAGAAAGCTGCGCAGGAAGAACCAGAAAAGAAAGAATCCCAGCAGATCATTCATATAGAGGATAAGACTGCAAAAAAAAATAATGTAGATGATAATATTAAACATGCGTAGGCGATAATAAGGCAGAAAGAGGCAATCTTAGGAGGGCTGAAAGCAGGTAAAGTACGCATATCTAATAGTTCAAGTTACTTATCACCTGAAGAGGTGGGAGTCTTCTCGACTGAGATAAAAAATGATTTATAGATAAATTCAATAAATAAACCCAGACATGTAAAAAAGCTATAAGCACATGTCTGGGTTTTATTGTATTTGAAAGAAAAAAATGATACTTTGGATATAGTTGGATACGAAAGGGGAAGTTATGAATTACGTAGGAATTGATATTGGTTCAACAGCATCAAAAGTCGTAACAAGAGGGAACTGCCAGATGCAGTTTGTATTGCCAACCGGATGGAGCAGTAAAGAAACATGCAAGATAATAAAGGAACGATTGCAGGAATCGGGAATCGATGTGCTGGCAGATTCTACGAAGGTTGTAGCAACCGGATATGGCAGGGTTGCGGTAGATTTCGCAGATTATGTGATTACAGAAATTACCTGTCATGGAAGAGGCGGACGGGAGATCGCCGGCGAGAATTGTGGAATCATTGATGTGGGCGGACAAGATACAAAAGTGATTCTGGTAGAACGCGGCATGGTAAAAGATTTTTTGATGAACGATAAGTGTTCAGCAGGAACAGGAAAATTTTTGGAAATTATGGCAAATCGTCTGGGAGTGACGCTGCAGGAATTGTTTGAGATGGCAGAATCGGGAACGGTACTTCCGATTAGTTCTCTTTGTACAGTATTTGCCGAGTCAGAAGTGATCAATTATATTGGGGAAGGGCATAAAAGAGAAGATATTGCAGCCGGTGTAGTGGATTCTGTTGCTGCAAAGGTATGTCAGCTGGCACAGAGAAAAGAACTTCCGGATAAAGTGATTTTGACAGGTGGAATCAGCAACAGTACGTATTTTACAAGGATTTTGTCGGAAAAGATAGGACGAACCGTAGACCCAACAGAAGATGGCAGATATGCAGGAGCTCTTGGAGCGGCATTGTTGGCAGAAGAAAAAAGCAGAAAAAAACGATAAATAATGAAAGGATGAACAGAAGATGGAAATAATTAAGGATTTACCAGAGGTATTTGAGGAGTTTGCAGAACAGAGAAAGAATTCATTTCTTGCAGTAAAACAGTTGAAGGATAAAGGGATTCCGGTTATCGGAGCATATTGTACATATTTCCCGAAAGAAATTGCAATGGCAATGGGAGCAGCCACAGTAGGTTTATGTTCAACATCTGATGAGACAATTCCGGATGCAGAAAAAGATTTGCCTAAAAATTTATGTCCGCTGATTAAGTCCAGTTATGGATTTGCAAAGACAGATAAATGTCCATTTTTCTATTTTTCAGATGTAGTTGTCGGAGAGACTACATGTGATGGAAAGAAAAAGATGTATGAATATATGTCTGAATTTAAAGATGTGTTTGTAATGGAGCTTCCAAACTCTCAAAGTGCGACATCATTGCAGCTTTGGAAGAGTGAGATTGTACGTTTTAAAGAATATCTGGAAGAAAAATTTGGTGTGGCAATTACAGAAGAAAAAATTGCAGAGGCTATTAAAGAAGAAAATGAAGTAAGAAAATCTTTGAAAAATTTATATGAAGTGATGAAACACGAGCCGGCACCAATCAAAGGACATGATTTGTTTAAGGTACTTTATGGAAGTGGATTTAAATTTGACAGAAAAGCAATTCCGGCGGAAGTAAATGCATTGGCAGAGAAAATAGAAAAAGAATATGCAGAAGGTAAAATGTTGGAAAGTCGTCCACGTATTCTTGTAACCGGATGTCCAATCGGCGGAGCAACAGAGAAGATTGTTACAGCAATTGAGGAAAATGGCGGCGTGGTTGTAGCTTATGAAAACTGTTCCGGAGCAAAATCTATCGATAAGCTGGTAGACGAGGAAAATCCAGATGTATACCAGGCACTGGCAGAAAGATATTTGGCAATCGGCTGTTCCGTTATGACACCAAATCCAAATCGTCTTGAGCTGTTGGAGAGATTGATTGATGAATATCAGGTTGACGGAGTAGTGGAGATGACCTTACAGGCATGTCATACATATAATGTGGAGACACTGGCAATCCGTAAATTTGTCAATGAGAAGATGGGACTTCCGTATATCAATGTAGAGACAGATTATAGTCAGGCAGATGTGGGGCAGTTAAATACAAGAATTGCAGCATTTTTAGAGATGCTGTAGGATGTGGATGCAGAGTTTTGCTATTTAGTTCATTAAGTGGCAATACGTTCCTTACAAAAAATTGATATAAGAATTCTTGCTCAGATTCCATGAGCGGGTGACACAAAAATTTACGCTCTAAGTGTCTCCAACGCTCACTCCATATTCGCTCGAATTTCTTATATCAATTTTTTTGTAAGTAATGTATCGGCTTAAGTTGTGAAGTGAATAGCAACAAAGAATGTTGAGCGACGATATCTGCGATAGTGGATTTTTTGGGATTGAAGATGCAAAATTTTGATGGGGAGCATCCTCACGTTATCGAAAACGTGGGATGTAGATGCAAGATTTGCGAAGGAAGTATCTTTAAATCCCAGAAAAGACAAGATGTAGATGCAATTGTACATGACAGGCAGGCTGAAAAGCATCTGCAAGCTCAAAGAAAAGCAAGTTGCAGATGCATTGGTCTAAAAAAGAACATCTGCAACAATGAATATCAAGGCAGTGCAGATACATCAGTTGTCAAAAAAGCATCTGCGACAGCAAATAAAACCAGGATGTAGATACATCAGATCCCAGAAAAGCAAATCCCTCATCGCTCCACCTGTTTCAATCACGGTACACCTCCAAGTAAGAAAAGACTATGCAATCCAGCGAATTGAAGTCGGGCTTGCCCGACGAAGCTGAGCAGGAGTGCATAGTCTTTTCTTGCTTAGAGGCTGTCGTGAACTAAATAGCAAGTGGATTTGTTTGCATCAGCCCTTGGTTGACAATTGCCTACTAAAACGATATGATAAACAAAGAATACAGTTTATAAAGAAAATGAGGATAGAAGCAATGTTAAATCAATTTTCAAGGACAGAATTATTATTAGGAAAAGAAGCAATGGAGCGTCTTGCAGGAGCACGGGTGGCAGTGTTTGGAATCGGCGGGGTCGGCGGTTATGTGTGTGAAGCATTGGTTCGTTCTGGGGTGGGTTCTTTTGATCTGATTGACGATGACAAGGTTTGTTTGACAAATTTAAACAGACAGATTATCGCGACAAGAAAGACCGTTGGAAAATATAAAGTAGATGTGATGAAAGAACGTATTTTGGATATTAATCCGGATGCGAAAGTGGAAGTTCATAAGTGTTTCTTTTTGCCGGAGAATGCGGATGAATTTCATTTTGAAGACTATGACTATATTGTAGATGCTGTAGATACTGTAACAGCTAAAATAGAGTTGATTATGAAAGCAAAAGAAGTCGGAACACCAATTATCAGTAGCATGGGAGCCGGTAATAAACTGGATGCCAGTCGATTTAGGGTAGCAGACATTTATAAGACAAGTGGATGCCCGTTGGCAAAGGTTATGCGTCGCGAGTTGAAAAAGCGTGGTGTAAAGAAGTTAAAAGTTGTTTATTCAGACGAGCTTCCGATTAAGCCGAAAGATGATATGGCAAGTAGTTGTCGTACAAACTGCATATGTCCTCCGGGAGCTGAACATAAGTGTACAGAGCGACGTGCGATTCCGGGAAGTACGGCTTTTGTGCCATCGGTAGCAGGTTTGATCATTGCAGGTGAGATTGTAAAAGACCTGTCTGGAATACAGTAAAAGATAGGACGATATCAAACAAGGTTCAGGGGGGAATTCTTATGAAACAAAAGAAAAAGCAAAATCATAAGTTATATGGTGGATTTCAATATGCGTTTGCAGGAATTGTAACTGGATTGAAGCAGGAACAGAATATGAAGATGCATGCAGTAATGACGGCATTGGTTGTGATTGCTGGATTTTTCTTTCACATTTCTATGACAGAATGGTGCATCTGTCTGTTACTCTGTGGTCTTATTATGGCGTTGGAGCTGGTGAATACAGCAGTGGAAGCGGTTGTGGATCTTGTGACTGAGGAGAGAAAGCCATTGGCAAAGATTGCAAAAGATACGGCAGCAGGAGCTGTATTTATTCTGGCAATTTTTTCAGCCGTGATAGGATGCATTATTTTTCTGCCGAAAGTGATAGCATGGATATAGTTTTTTATTACATAGGAGATTTTATTTCCTATGTAATAAAAATCTTCCGGCAGAATGCATACTGCGGCGTACAAAACAGATGTCGCAAGCGATCGCCGCAGGTGTCAGAATGTGCAAAGCACATTCTTTTTTTGAGGAGCATCGAAAGATGCTCCTTTATCTATGTAAAGGACAAATAAATTTACTTATAGAAAATTTCTATAAATAGAAAGAACTTATCATAAATAGCGATTGGTGAAGAAAAAAAGAAGATGATAATATAAAAATATGAAAAAGATTTAGAGACGCTTAAAAAATTTAGTAATTAGATTGTCAGCATTTCGTTTACTTTTTGAAAGACATACGAAAACCAGACAATATGATAGCAGAAAGGGAAAAAATGTCGAAAGAAGATACAAGTAAAATGAGAGGATTGAGCCGTCAGCAGTTGAAGGAGTTGGAGGCAAAGGAAAAAACAAAATTACAGAAGTTACTTGACTGGATTGTTATACTGTTGCCTATTGTATGCGGAATGGTGGCAATATTTGAATATAAATTTGTTCCAGATGGCAGTAGGAATAAAAATCCGAATACCTATCTCGGAGCCTTGATTTTGTTTATTGCAGCGTATATCATTTATTTCCTTATTGCTGTGGGAAAGAAATCAAGAGGGAGTGTTCCTTTTTATGAAAAATTGAGATATCGTGCACCTCTGTTTTCAGCATTATTTTTGTTGCTGTCAGGATACGATTATCTGACATTGAAAACGGGAATTTTAACACAACCATTTATTCCTTGTATGAATTCTATTTTAAACATTGCCTGGGAGGACCGCTCTTATTTGATAGAATGTACACTTCATACGTTGCGCTTGTTGCTTCTTGGATATTTTATTGGTGTTATAGCAGGATTTGTTACAGGAATTGCATGTGGTTATTTTGAAAAGGTACGTTATTGGGTGAATCCGATTATTAAATTTCTTGGGCCGATTCCAACACCTACATGGATTCCGATTGTTATGATAGTTGCTGCATCTTTATTTAAAGGAGCTGTATTTATCATTGCATTAGGAGCATGGTTTGCGGTAACAGTTGCATCTATGACAGGAATTTCAAATGTGGATAAAAGTTATTTTGAGGCTGCCAGAACATTGGGGGCAACGGAAAGGCAACTTGTGTTCAGAGTTGCAATCCCATATGCAATGCCATCTATTTTGCAAGGGTGTACACAAGCTATGAGTTCTGCTTGTGTTGCAATTACTGTTGCAGAGATGATGGGAGTCAAGGCGGGGCTTGGCTGGTATATGAACTGGGCAAAATCATGGGCTGCGTATGATAAAATGTTTGCAGCATTGTTTGTAATCTGTATTATTTTTACGTTGGTCACAAAGGTACTAGATTTGATAAAACGCCGCCTGTTGAGATGGCAGAATGGAGTAGTAAAATAAATGGCAGATAAACAAGTTATTTTGAAACTGGAGAATGTCTCCAAAAGTTTTGCAAAAGTAGAAAATGATGAAGTTACACATGCTCTAAATGCAATTGATCTAACACTGTATGGGGGAGAATTTGTCAGTCTGGTCGGTCCGTCTGGTTGCGGAAAATCAACGATTCTAAGATTGATTGCAGGATTAATTGTACCAACAACCGGGCAGGTTTTGGTTAATGGAACCGCCGTTGAGAAACCTTCTCCAGAAAGAGGAATGGTTTTTCAGAAACCAACGTTGTTTCCATGGCTTACGGTCGAAAAAAATATTGCATTTAGTTTGAAGATGCAAGGTAAACTAAAAGGAAATGAGGATAAGGTGAAACAGATGCTGAAGGTAATCGGTCTGGAAGAATTTAAGGATGATTATCCAGATCAGTTATCCGGCGGAATGGCACAACGTGTGGCACTGGTTCGTTCGTTGATCAACGAACCGGATATTTTACTTTTAGATGAACCTTTGGGAGCATTGGATGCGTTTACGCGTATGAATATGCAGGATGAGATACTAAAAATGTGGTACCAAAATAAACAATTAGCAATTATGGTTACACATGATGTAGATGAAGCTGTATATATGGGAACAAGGGTGCTTGTAATGGATGCGAATCCGGGAAGGATTGTAGAAGATATCCAGATTGAGCAGGAATATCCAAGAAAACGTTCATCTGCAGCATTTATCGAATATAGAAATCAGATTCTTGACAGATTACATTTTGGAGGGAATTCGTAAAAGACTAAGTGGTCCATTGTCATCAATGCAGGAGTTGGTGATTGGAATATATTTACAATAGCAAGGAGAAAAAGAAATGAAATTGAAAAATGTAAAACGAGTGATTGCAACAGCCATGGTTTCAGTAATGGCATTGTCAATGACAGCATGTGGAGGAAGTGGAGACAGCACTTCAAAAGGAGGAGATTCCAAACAGGAAGCAAGCACGGATAAAGTAGAACGTCCGGAAGCTGTTTCAGAAGAAGATTGGGAAGCAATGCAGAAAGAACCTGTTTTTGGTCAGGAATTGAATTATTTGTTTAATGGTGGAGCTTGTGTATCCGCAAAATATATGGCCGAAGTACAAGGATACTATGAAGAATATGGTATCAATGCGAAATATATGGAGGGTGAATCTGTAGTAAATACAGTTGGTACAGGACAGTGCTTATGGGGAACAGACCATATTGCAACAATGCTTGTTCCGATAACCAATGGTGTGAATATGTCATTTGTGTGTGGTGCACATGTAGGATGTAAATCTATTTATGTGCCGGAGGACAGTGATATTAATTCCGTTCAAGATTTAAAAGGAAAAACAATTGCAATTCATGATGGTATTGGTAATTCAGATCAGAATATCAGCTATCGTTTGTTAGATGAATATGGTATTGACCCTACAAGTGAAGTAGAATTTTTAGATATTGCGGATAATGCAGCAACAATAGAAGCTATGAAAAATGGAGAAGTAGATGCAAGTATTTTTTCTGATTATTTTGTGTTAGCAAATTTTAAAGATGATTTGAAAATGATCTGTTCAATTGGTTATAGTCCGGAATTTCAGGATGAGGCTTGCTGTGTAACTGCTATGAATAATGATTTTATTAAAGAAAATCCAGTTCATGCCAAATATGTTACAATGGCCATCAAACGTGCAGGTGAATATAATAGATTACATTCTGAAGAAGCAATTCAGAAAATGTATGATACAGATAAGATGACAGGTGAAAAAGAAAATCAGCAGGTATTCTGGGATAATTTACATTTTGGACTTTCTGATGCATTTACAGAAAATGCACTTCGAGAAATTGCAGAAGACTATATTCGCCTTGGCATTATTAAAGACAAAGATTTGACTGTAGATGATGTGATGGATATGGCCTGGACAGAGACCTGCTCGGATGAGGAGATGCCAGAAGGATATACAGTAGGAGATCCGGTAGAACCAGAGAATGCAATTGTTCCAATTCAGCAGAAAGAAAATCCGGCGAAAATGGAAGGATTTGGATTATAAGAACATACGAATAATTGGCAAAGTAGATACTAAAAAGAGCGAGAGAATACTTTTACGAGTGACTTCTCGCTCTTTTTTCAGACTATTATATTTACTTTTTTTTAGAAAAAGTGTATAACAAAAGTATGAAAAATAACTGGTATGATTCACTTTCATGGCAATCACTACACGGATTGACACGAAGGGTACACGAAAGGAGAAGAAGACTATGGAAAAATTGACAGATGGATTAAAGAAAATCTTATTGGCAGGAATCGGAACAGTGGCTGTTACAGCAGAAAAATCAAAAGATGTTCTGGATGAACTGGTAAAAAAAGGCGAGTTGACAGTGGAGCAGGGAAAGGCTCTGAATGAAGAACTCAAACACAATATTAAACAGACAGTAAAAGATAAAGTGAATGTTTCAGTAAAGACATCAACACCTGAAGAATTAAATGAATTACTCAGTAAGATGACAGCAGAGCAGCTTGCACAGTTGAAAGAGCAGATAGAAAAGGTGGAAGCGGAAGCACCGGAAGAAGAGGTTGTAGAGCCGGAAGATGTAGTGGAAGCAGAAGCTAAAGAAGTTGAAGAACCAGAGGTTAATGAGTAACGTAAAATCAGGTTCCAGATTGAAGGAAATTACAGCAGTATTGCGTAAGCATGAGATCACAAAGGGCATGACCCCGGTGAAGCTGCGGTTGATTTTGGAAGATCTGGGACCTACTTTTATTAAGATAGGACAAATCATGTCGCTGCATTCAGATGTCCTTCCAAAGAAATATTGTGACGAGTTAATGAAACTGCGTTCGGATGTGCCGCCGATGCCATTTTCAGAAGTGGAGGAAGTAATAGAAGAATCCTATGGCTGTCCGTGGAAGGAAGTATTTTCAGATATAGAGAAAACGACGCTTGGTTCAGCTTCGATTGCACAAGTGCATCGCGCAACGCTCAAATCTGGAGAGAAGGTTGTTATAAAGGTACAGCGCAAGGGAATCTATGACACGATGGCAAGAGATATCGGACTGCTTCATAAAGCGGTGAAACTGGTGCCGCCGATCAGCATTAAAGAGACTGTAGATTTCAGCATGGTTTTAGATGAGCTGTGGGTAGTCACGCAAGAAGAAATGAACTTTCTGACAGAAGCAGCCAACATGGAGGAATTTGCCCGGAGAAATAAAGATATCGCCTTTGTGCGTACACCGATTTTATACAAAGAGCATACGACACATCATGTTCTTGTTATGGAATATATTGATGGATATCCAATTGATGATAAAATATCGCTTCAGGAAAATGGATATGATCTGCATGAAATAGGAACAAAATTAATAGATAACTACATTAAGCAGGTTATGGAAGATGGATTTTTTCATGCTGATCCACATCCGGGAAATGTATGCGTATCCGATGGGAAAATTGTCTGGATTGATATGGGGATGATGGGAAGATTGTCTGAACGAGACAGAGAATTGATCGGAGATGCAATTCAGGGAATTGCGATTAATGATATCGGAATGATACAGGATGCGGTACTTGCGTTGGGTGAATTTCGTGGAAAACCGGATCAGAGTAAATTATATGAAGATATCAGTACTTTGATGATGAAGTATGGAAAATTGGATATGGGTAATATTGATGTGGCAGAGACAATGCAGGATTTGATGGAGGTTATGAAAACCAATCGGATTTCCATGCCACATGGACTTACAATGCTGGCTAGAGGATTGACGCAGATGGAAGGCGTTATGGCAGACATTTGTCCGGAGATCAATATGGTAGAAATTGCAGCAGCCCGTATAAAAGGTGATTTCTGGCGTAATTTCGACTGGAAAAAAGAGTTAAAAAGCAGTGGCAAACATTTGTATCGTGCACTTCATAAAACAATAGATTTGCCATCAGTGACGGCAGATGCGATACAAGGCTTTATGAAAGGGCAGACAAGAGTAAATCTGGATTTACATGTGTCAAAAGATTTATCAGAGCTGTTGAGAAGACTTGTAAGAAATATTGTAATGGGGCTGTGGGTAATGGCTCTTTTAATCAGTTCGAGTATTATTTGCACGACCAATATGCAGCCGAAGCTGTGGGGAATACCTGCAATTGGAGCTATTGGTTACCTGCTGGCATTTGTGATTGTACTCTATGTATTTATAAAACACTTTTTGTCGAGAAAATAATAGAAAAAATAATAGAAAAAATAAAATACGAGGGACATCCCATGGGAGTTTTGGGTGCCCCTCGTATTTTTGTACTAAAAGTACACACTACTATGATACGCGATATTTTTGAAGAAGTCTGTCAGCCTTCTGTTCATCATCACCATGAATGACGAGAGTAACCGGAAGACCCAGACGAATGGCCATTAGTTCGGAAAGTTCTTTTCCGTTAATATTCATACGATGATTCTCAATGTCTTTGACTGTGATATTAGCAGATAAATTTCTGCATGTGTTATAAAAAGTGACAAATTGTCCTGTAGTTACGAATTTGATATTTTGTTTAATCATAATCAATTCCTCATAGTCTGTATAAAATTGGTTAAAATGACATTGTTTGCAAAAAAGATTCGTATAATCAGATTTTTGTTTGACTTTAACCTTGTTCAGTATATAATAAGATGCATAAAAACGTAAAATACATATTTACTATGACTGATATACATTTTTTGTATATTAAAGAAGTGGAAAAATTTATGTGTATTAAGGGAGCAAAAGCATGGAGATTACATATGATTATTATCGGATTTTTTATTATGTAGCAATGTATAAAAGTTTTTCAAAAGCCGCGAAGGCATTAATGAGCAACCAGCCGAATGTTACACATTTTATGAACAATTTGGAGAATCAGCTGGGATGTAAGTTGTTTGTGAGGTCAAACCGTGGAGTGACATTGACAGCGGAGGGACAAAAACTGTATCAACATGTTTCTATTGCATATCAACATATTCATACCGCAGAAATGGAACTTGCAAATGAACAGAGTATGGAAAGTGGCAGTATCACAATCAGTGCCAGTGAGATCGCACTGCATCTGTTACTATTACCTATACTTGGAAAATTTCATAAGAAGTATCCGGGAATCCGTCTTCGGATTTTAAATCATTCGACTCCGCAGGCGATACAAGCAGTGAGGGAAGGCGTAGTAGATTTTGCGGTGGTGACAACACCATTGAAAGCAAAAAAACCACTGAAATCAATTTCACTGATGGAATTTCAGGAAATTGTTGTTGGGAATGAGACATTTGCAGACATACAAGAAGCAATTTGTCTTGAGGAGATTGCAAAAAATCCATTAATCTGTCTGGGAAAACAAAGCACAACATATGAGTTTTATTCCAAATTCTTTTTAGAGCATAATCTTGTATTAGAACCGGATACAGAGGTGGAAACAATTGATCAGGTCTTGCCGATGATTATGAATGGATTGGGAATTGGATTCTTGCCGGAGCCGTTTGCAAGAAATGTAATAAATGAGAAAAAGGTATATGAGATTCCAATGATTGAAACGATACCGAAGCGGGAAATTTGTCTGGTAGAGAATCATAATTTTCCACCGAGTATTGCTGCAGAGACTTTAAAGAAAATGCTTATGTGAAATCAAGAAATATAAGTATGTAAATAATACATATCGGTTATGCAAATAAAACAGTCATGGTTGGTTTGACTTTAAAAGAATAGCTTTCTATACTTAGTGCAGAAGAAGGGTTATCGTTTACAAAATAATGTTAAGCCTGACCAGAAATTTGCATAAAGGAGGAGTTGTCATGCAAACCATTTTACCTAGAGAAGAGGCTGTAGAAGGTATTTTTTCGGAGATTCTTGCCTCGCCGACAGCATGCGAGCAGTTAAGAGATGTTTTTTATGAACATTTAGATGAAGAACATGGGATTGATTTTGATGAGTCAGAACATTTCACACAGGTATTATTTAATGCCTATAAAAATGGAGATGTGACGGCTCTTTTATTAGAATTATGTGGAGGAAGCATGTTTGATTTGCTTAGAGAAGCTTTTTTGATTCCTAAGAAGTTTCACGGAAAATCAGGGGAGAATCCGGTATTGCTGACCGATGTGGATGGAAATATTCTGGAAGGAAAAGAAAAGGAAATTTCCGGACATGAGTATGAAAAATTCAAAGAAATATATGACCGACACGAATGTGCACCACGTTCTAAATTATATTTGGCAGATGGATACGATATTGTACGTTCCTATACAAAAGGAATGGAACTTGTAGAAAAAAAAGATAATAGAAATCGAGGAATCCTGATTTTATATGCATTACCAGATACTCGTAAACTTGGATTGACAGAAGCACAGGCATATGCTGTTGTGTGGGATACTTTTCATAAAATACAGGAAGAGGCGCCAAGAGCAATGGTATATTACGGACAGGAGACCGGTGTGAAGAAAGATAAGGAATTCGATGAGATTGGAATTTTACTTCCGATTCGTGAATTTGAGAAGAAAATGTTACACCATTTGAGTGAAATTGATGGAATTGTATTGACATGTCGCGAGAAAATGATGAAAAAAGCAGGAAATGAAAGTCTGGATTTTGAATAAAGGTTAGGAAGTGGAGAGTATGCGGGAAGAAGCAATCAGAAAAAACCATATGGATATTCTCTGGCATGAATATACAGACCAAAATGGTGAAAATAAACCAGTGACGGAAGCTAGTTTGACGGAAAAGGCTTCTATTATCGGACGGGTGGGGATTATGCTGCTCTCATGTGGAACAGGAGCATGGCGTGTGAGAAGTTCTATGAATGCGCTGGCAGAAGTGATGGGGATTACTTGTACAGCGGATATAGGTTTGATGTCGATAGAATATACATGCTTTGATGGAGAGGAAGGATTTACACAGTCCTTGTGTCTGACGAATACGGGAGTGAATACTTCAAAGTTAAATCGTCTTGAAAACTTTATAAGAGATTTTGAAGTTGAAGGCAAGCATATGTCAGGAGAACAACTTCATTCATTTCTAGACAATATAGAAAAGATACATGGTTTATATTCACCAATTGCATTAGGATTTGCAGCAGCGATTGCCTGTGGCGGGTTCACTTTTCTGCTTGGTGGCGGACCAATTGAAATGTTGTGTGCATTTATTGGAGCAGGAATCGGAAATTTTATTCGATGTAAATTATCAAAACATCATTTCACTTTATTTTTATGTATTGTATCATCGGTGTCAGCGGCTTGTCTTGTATATGCCGGAGTACTGAAAATAGCAGAGCTTTTGTTGGGGATATCAATACAGCATGAAGCCGGATACATTTGTGCTATGTTATTTATTATACCGGGGTTTCCATTTATAACGAGTGGAATCGATTTGGCGAAACTGGATATGCGATCAGGTATTGAACGCTTGAACTATGCACTGATTATTATTCTGGTTGCGACGATGACTGCGTGGATCATGGCACTTTTGCTACATCTGCAGCCAGTTGATTTTATGAAAATATCATTGCCGGTCTGGGGATGGATTCTTTTTCGCATACTGGCAAGCTTCTGTGGGGTATTTGGGTTCTCGATTATGTTTAATAGTCCGGTGCGGTTGGCAGAAGTTGCGGCGGCAATTGGTGCAATAGCAAATACATTGCGGCTGGAACTGGTAGATATCGCAAAATTTCCACCTGCGGCAGCAGCGTTTATCGGAGCACTTACAGCTGGAATACTGGCGTCTTTAATCAAAAATAAAGTAGGATATCCAAGAATTTCTGTTACGGTGCCATCTATTGTAATTATGGTACCCGGATTATATTTGTATAAAGGATTTTATAATCTTGGGATGATGTCATTAGCAGTGTCTGCATCATGGTTTGCATCTGCAATATTGATTATCGCAGCACTTCCGTTAGGATTGATATTTGCAAGAATACTTACGGATAAAACATTTCGATATTGTACCTAAACATGGGATATTAAGAAATTGATTTGTTACTACAGGAGAGTGATGGATCAATTTCTTTTTGTTAAGTTGAGAAATTAATTGACCATACAAATTTCAAAGTGTAACATAAGATAGAAACAGATGTAAAAGAACAAATACCTTTTGGTAAAGGAGAAAATATGTTACAAATTCAACATATATGCAAGGAATACCGAACCGGTAATCTGGTGCAGAAGGCGTTGGACGATGTCAGTTTGAATTTAAGAGATAATGAATTTGTTGCTATTTTAGGTCCCAGCGGTTCAGGTAAGACAACACTTCTGAACATTATCGGAGGACTGGACCGTTATGATAGCGGGGATTTGATCATTAATGGGATTTCTACAAAAAAATATAAGGACAGGGACTGGGATTCTTATCGTAATCATACGATTGGTTTTGTGTTTCAAAGCTATAATCTTATTCCGCATCAGACTGTTTTGGCAAATGTTGAACTGGCACTGACGATATCCGGTATCGGTAAAGCACAGCGGAAAAAGAAAGCAATCGAAGCATTGAAAAAAGTAGGCTTGGGTGAGCAATTACACAAGAAGCCAAACCAGATGTCCGGGGGTCAGATGCAGCGAGTTGCGATAGCAAGAGCATTAGTAAATGATCCAGATATTCTGCTTGCAGATGAGCCGACCGGTGCACTTGACAGTGATACAAGTGTGCAGGTTATGGATTTGCTTCAGGAAGTTGCAAAAGACAGGTTAGTTGTTATGGTTACGCATAATCCGGAGCTGGCAAAAGAGTATGCAACTCGAATCGTAAATCTGCGGGATGGTAAGATCCGTTCGGATACAGACCCATATGAAGTGGATGAAGCAATATTAACTCCACCGGAACATAAGAATATGGGCAAATCATCGATGTCATTTATGACAGCTTTGTCGCTTAGTTTTAACAACTTAAAGACGAAGAAAGCAAGGACTTTATTGACATCCTTTGCAGGCTCGATAGGGATTATTGGAATTGCACTGATTTTGTCACTTTCGACCGGAGTGAATAAATATATTCAAAATATTGAAGAAGAAACGTTGTCAGAATATCCGTTACAGATTCAAAGCACCGGGTTTGACATTACATCGATGATGGTTGGAACCGGAGGTGGTGCCGAAGAAAATGTAAAAAAGAATAAAGATGACGGCAAAATTAAAGTGATTCAGATGGTGACCAATATGTTTGCGACAATGAATTCGAACGATTTGAAATCTCTGAAGAACTATCTGGATAACGAGGAAGCCAGTGGAATCCGAAAATACACAAATGCAATCGAGTACTCTTACAATGTATCTCCACAGATTTTCAAGGAAAACGGAGATAAAATCCGTCAGGTAAATCCAGATAAATCATTTTCAGCACTGGGACTTGGCTCATCTACTTCTTCAAATAGTATGATGTCATCAATGATGAGCACAGATGTATTTTACGAAATGCCGAAAAACAGCAGTTTGTATGAGAAACAATATGAAGTAAAAGCCGGAAGATGGCCGAAAAAATATAACGAGTGTGTAGTGGTTCTGACTTCAGATGGAAGCATTAGTGATTTCATGCTGTATACACTGGGATTGCGGGACTCTATGGAACTGGACGAGATGATCCAGCAGTTTATAAAAGAGGAAAATGTAAAGACGCCTGAGAATTTGGGAACTTATACTTACGATGATATTATAGGAAAGAAATTTAAACTGATAAACAGTTCTGATTGTTATGAATATGATAAGCAGTATAAAGTCTGGAAAGATAAAACAGACAACAGCTCTTATATGAAGAAACTGGTTGCGAACGGCGAAGACCTAAAGGTAGTCGGTATCGTGCAGCCGGATGCAGATGCCAAGGCAACGGCATTACAGGCAGGAATCGCTTATCCATATGCTTTGACAGAACATGTGGCAGAAGAGGCAAAGAAAAGTGAAATTGTAAAACAGCAGCTTAAAAATCCGGATATCAATGTATTTACAAATGAAAAATTCGGAACTGACAAAGGTGACGATGATTTTAACATGGATTCTTTATTCACAGTTGATGAAGCTGCATTGCAAAAAGCGTTTAAATTTGATGAAAGTGCGATGAGCAATCTTGGCAATTCACTTGATTTTTCCGGTGCAGATTTAGAAAAAGCATTTCGTGTCGGAGGGGATAGTTTTGAACTTTCCAATATGGTGAATCTGGAAGAGGTACAGCTTGATCTGTCAGGTATGCCACAGTTGAATTTAGGAGAGATTCTTTCCAAATTGGATTTATCAGTATCACCGGATGGATTGAAACAAATGGCATCTGGTTTGTCGGAAGGATATCTGGAATATGCGAAAACACATCCAGAAGCCGATTACTCTCATTTGCTGGAAGATTTTACAGAATATTTAAAAACGGATGAGGCAAAGAAAATTATTGAGGATAATATCAAAGACATTATCAAAGAAAGTGCCAGTGTGACCATTACACCGGAACAAATTCAAAAGCTGCTCAAAGACATCATGGCAGGTTTCTTACAGTATGTAACAGATAATGGTTATACAGATGTTAGTAAATTTGGAGAGTACTTGCAGGAATATTTACAGACAGATGAAGCAAAGCGAATGCTTGCGTCAGTCGGAGACGGGATTCAGATTGATGATATCGAGGTAAATATTACTGCTGAACAGATGATAAAGCTGGCAAATGAATTGTATAAAGGATACCAGAATTATGCATCAGTAAATGGTAAACCGGATCCGTCCAAGATGGGAGAACAAGTAATAAAGTATCTTGGAACAGAGGATGGAAAGAAACGTCTGGCAGACGGACTGACTAAAACGGTGGATATGAATGCTCTGGAAAGTCAGGTATCTGCAGCTATGCAGGATTATATGACAAAGGCAATGGGTGTGCTTAGCAATTCTATGGGCGAGGCGATTGGGACACAGGTTTCATCGGCAATGGCGCAAATCGCAACACAGCTTACAAAAGGTATTGAGAGTGCGATGACGCAGATGATGACGAATGTCGGGACACAACTTCAAAATGCGATGGGAAGTGCAATGACAATCGATACCGATGCATTTGCAAAAGCATTTCAGATGAATATGACGGAAGATGATCTGGTGGAATTGATGATGTCTATGAATACATCAAACAGTGTGTCTTATGACAGTAATCTGCAGAAGCTTGGCTATGTGGATTTTAATGTGCCGTCGGAAATTTCATTGTATCCGAAGAATTTTGAGAGTAAAGAAGAAGTTGTAAAAATTCTGGATAAGTACAATTACAAGATGGAAACGGAAGGAAAAGATGAACAGGTTATCAGTTATACCGATGTAGTTGGAACGTTGATGTCTTCGGTGACAAATATTGTGGACATTATCAGTTATGTACTGATTGCGTTTGTTGCGATATCATTGGTTGTATCATCAATCATGATTGGAGTTATTACGTATATCAGTGTATTGGAGCGTAAGAAAGAGATTGGTATTCTGCGTGCGATTGGTGCTTCGAAAGGAAATGTATCTCAGGTCTTTAATGCAGAGACATTTATCATCGGATTATGTGCGGGGGTGATCGGTATTGGATTAACAGCAATCTTGTTAATTCCGACAAATGCGATCATTCATTCGGTTGCAGATACGACAGCTGTAAGTGCGGTATTACCGGTTATACCTGCATTGGTACTGATTGTGTTGAGTGTAGTACTGACATTGATCGGTGGTTTGATTCCATCCAGAAAGGCATCAAAGAGCGATCCGGTAACGGCACTGAGGACGGAGTAAAACAGAGTGTGTGGAGTAGTAAAAAGAGAAGCATAAAGGAAATAACAAATGAAGTATAACAAGAGAAAGAGACTCTTTCTTGTGCTGGCAATTATCTGGATGATTATGATTTTTGGTTTTTCGTCCAGAGATGGTGATTTGTCAGGAGAAGACAGCGGAAGGGTCGGAAGACTTGTCGGTGAGTGGTTTGTTCCGGAATTTGATGAGTGGAGTGAGGTAAAACAAAATGCATTTATCGACAAAGTGGATTTTCCGGTTCGAAAGACTGCACATGCGACGGAATACGCAGTATTGGGTACGTTGATTTTCGGGGCAACTTATGAGATTTGGCGAAAAAAGAGATATATCGTTGGAATCCCGTGGCTATGCGGAACGATATATGCAGCTACTGATGAAATTCATCAATTGTTTGTCCCTGGTCGAAGCGGTCAAGTGCGGGATGTACTGATTGACAGCTGCGGCGCGTTTATCGGAGTAATGCTTGTAACATGGATGATAAGTCGTAGAGAAAAGAAGCGAAGTACAAAATAATGTACGGTGTAAAAATATCAGAAAGATGAGGAAGAGAAGATGAATGAATTATATGAAGCGATTGAGAAAAAAATAAAAGATGCAGGATATCCGAGAAAAATTTCCGGGGCAGATGTATACAACGATATTTGCGACCAGATTGACGGAAAGGAAAACGGAACTTACATTTTGTTATCAAAATTTGAGGATGATGTTGTATTTGAATATCATATTACAATTCAGGATGAGGATTTTAACCTTGGTATTCTGACGATGAAGACTCCGGAAGGTGTGTTCGAAGCAGATTTTGATGCTGAATAAGAAACTGGTGACAGCAGAAAAGACTATTGAATACTTTATCTAGGACAAAAAAAGACTATTAATACTTGGTTTAGGATAAAAAAAGAGCAGAATTTGCATGAAAATAGACAAAATATGTATTGACGATAAAATTGTTTTGAGGTATGATTAGGCAGATTTTACGGAAAGGCAGGAAAAAAAGATGGCTGATACAGTTCAGAGAAAAATCGCATTTGAAAATGCAGATGCAGCAGTAGAATTTGTTAATAGAGTACAACAAATTCCTTTTGATGTAGATTTAAAGGCAAGAAATATGAGAATTGATGCAAAGTCTTTACTTGGCGTACTTTCTATTTGCGAAGAGAAGAATATTGAAGTAGAAGCTTTTGGAACGAGTGATGAGTTTATCGAACTGCTTGCTGAGTATACAGCATAGTTTAGAAGAAGCTTATAAATTATGTGGTAAGTGCTATATAGACGAGGAGAAATAAAATGAATCCATCACAGATTACAGATTGGTGTCATCAGATTATACGGTCTGTGGCAAAGAAAGACGGATTATATATTGATGCGACTATGGGCAAGGGACACGACACAAAGCTTTTATGCGAACTTGCAGGAGAACAAGGAAGTGTGCTTGCATTTGATATCCAGTCGGAAGCAGTGCATGCAACAGAAAACTTGTTGCAGAAAGCGGGGCTGCAAGACAGAGCAAAATTGCTTTTGACAGGGCATGAACACATGGATGAATATGTGCAGACAGAATCTGCCGATGTAATTTGCTTTAATTTTGGATATCTTCCGGGGGGAGATCATGCTATTGCAACAAAGACACAGACTAGTTTAGAAGCAATTGAAAAAGGACTTACCTTGTTGAAACATGGTGGTATGATGAGTCTGTGTATTTACAGTGGCGGTGATACAGGGTTTGAAGAGAAGGATGCGATTCTTCGATATATAAAAGAACTCAATCCCAAAGAATATACAGTAATTGTAAATGAATATTACAATAGGGAGAATAATCCCCCAATCCCGGCATTTATTTTTAAACGTTAAAAGGTTGGATTTCACTGTGATTGCGGTGGAATTCAACCTTTTATTCTGTATTTCACGGGGAAGATATGGTATAGTATGGATAAATCAAAAGAAAGGTATGGCAAAGAGTGGGAGATAAGCAGGAGAAAATGAAATACCGGCTTGCAGAAGCGATGAAAACTTGTATGAGAACCATGCCGGTAGAGAAGATTACAGTTAAAGAAATAGTTCAGGAATGTGGGACAACACGACAGACATTTTATCGCTATTTTCTGGATAAATATGATTTGATAAACTGGTATTTTGACAAGATTCTTTTGGAATCCTTTGAGCATATGGGAGAGGGAACAACTGTCTATGAAGGTTTGTGTAAGAAGTTTCAGTATATTGAAGAAGAAAAGTTATTTTTTAAGGCAGCATTTCGTAATGACCAGCAGAATTGTTTAAGAGAACATGATTTCCAATTGATACTTGCTTTTTATACAAGGCAGATTGAAGAGAAGACGAAAGAACCGATTTCAGAAAATCTACGTTTTTTGTTGGAGATGTATTGTCAGGGGTCTATTTATATGACTGTTCAGTGGGTGCTGGGTGAGAGAAAAAGCACACCACAAGAGATGGCTAAGGCACTTGTATCGGCGATGCCGTCAGAGTTGTATGATGTGATGAAACAATTAAATCTTGTGTAAAATGAATGAAAAATAAGAAAAAAGTCAACCTGACATGTGAAAATGTGACAGATTGACTTTTTTGTAACTTTTTATTTGGAGAAGATATTGTTAAAATAAAGACATAAGAAAACAAAACGGCAAAACAGAAAGGGAGAAGAAAAAATGGCAAACAGAATTATGTTGAATGAAACATCTTATCATGGAGCAGGTGCAATTGGGGAAATTGCAACAGAGGCAAAAGCAAGAGCTTACAAAAAAGCATTTGTATGTTCTGATCCGGATTTGATTAAATTTGAAGTAACAACAAAAGTAACAAAAGTGCTGGAAGATGCAGGACTTGAGTATGAAATTTATTCTGATATCAAAGCCAACCCAACAATCGAAAATGTACAGCATGGAGTAGAAGCATTTAAGAAAGCAGGAGCTGATTACATTGTTGCTATTGGTGGCGGTTCTTCTATGGATACAGCAAAAGCAATCGGTATCATCATTGCAAACCCTGAATTTGAAGATGTTAGAAGCCTGGAAGGTGTTGCACCTACAAAGAAACCTTGTGTACCAATTATCGCAGTTCCAACAACAGCAGGAACAGCAGCAGAGGTAACGATCAACTATGTTATTACAGATGTAGAAAAGAAAAGAAAATTTGTATGTGTTGACCCACACGATATGCCAATCATCGCAGTTGTAGACCCAGACATGATGTCTTCTATGCCAAAGGGACTGACAGCCTCTACAGGTATGGATGCATTGACACATGCAATTGAAGGATACACAACAAAAGCAGCATGGGAAATGACAGATATGTTCCATCTGAAAGCAATTGAAATCATTTCAAGATCACTTAGAAGTGCAGTAAATAACGAAAAAGAGGGACGTGAAGGTATGGCTCTCGGACAGTATATTGCAGGAATGGGATTCTCAAACGTAGGACTTGGAATCGCACATTCTATGGCTCATACACTTGGTGCTGTATATGATACACCACATGGTGTTGCATGTGCAATGATGCTTCCAATCGTTATGGAATACAATGCAGATTGCACTGGCGAGAAATACAAAGAAATCGCAAGAGCAATGGGTGTAAAGGGTGTAGATGATATGTCTGTAGAAGAGTACCGCAAAGCAGCAGTAGATGCTGTACAGAAGCTTTCTGTAGATGTTGGTATCCCTACAAAACTTGAAGCACTCAAAGAAGAGGATCTTCAGTTCCTGGCAGAGTCTGCTCATGCAGATGCTTGTGCACCGGGTAATCCAAAAGATGCAAGCGTAGAAGATCTGAAAGATTTGTTTAGAAAGTTAATGTAAGAAAAAGAAACGGCAGAGCAGTGCATGTTCTGTCGTTTCTTTTTTACTGGCTGTATTCATTTTTGTTGAAATAAGATAATAAAATATGATGAATCGAACGATGCAGGTACGGCATATACTCTTCTATAGGAAGAGGCTGTTCGTATAAGATACAGCTATAGCAGGTGGAACCTACAAGCTCTAGTATTGTAAAAAGTAATAATTCGGCTTCCAAATCTGTGATGGAACTTTCTTGAACTAATTCACGATAATAAGAATAGAATTCACGTGATTCTTCAGATTCATCAGCAACTTGTTGTTCAAAGGCAACACGGAAAATTCCCCAAGATAAATTTTTGGAAATAAATTGCAATAATTTTGGGTTCGCAGCCAGTTTTTCTATAATGAAATCAACAACAAAAAATAATTGGTTCTCAAAACCTTCGATCGATTGTTGCAGAAGAGCATGGTGTGCTTCTGCAAAAAGCTGACCGGTTTTATGTGCGATTAAAATGTCTCGCAAGTCGTATTTATCTTTGAAATACAAATAAAATGTGCCTTTTGCAAGACCGGCTTTAGAAGAAATATCGGAGATTGTCGTCTTGGCAAACCCCTTATCTGTGAATAATTCAAATGCAGTCTGCAAAAGTGCATTTTTCTTTTCTTTCTTATTTAAGTCTACCTTACTCATATTCCTCACTCCTGTAATACATTCTTGAACAATACCGATATCATGCGATAAAGTTCAACAAGATATTATCTATTGTGTAACAAAAACGAAAAAAAATCAATATGAAAATGACCAATATTCATTTTCGGCTACAAATTTGCAAATGTGAATATTGACCAATGGTCATTTAAGAATATAATAAGTTTAGAAATGAAAAAGATTGGGAGATGAAAACATGATTAAGGTGGGTAAAAAAATTGTGAAATACAGAATCACAATTTTAATTATCGGAATTTTATTATTAATTCCATCAGTTCTGGGGTATTTAAAGACCAGGGTAAATTATGATATTCTTTATTATCTGCCGGGGAATATTGACACGATGAAAGGTCAGGACATTTTAATCGATGAATTTCAAAAAGGCGCATTCGCAATGGAAATCGTAGATGGCATGACGACGAAAGAAGCGGTAGACGTCAAACAGAAAATTGAGCAGGTAGACGGAGTAGCAGATGTAATCTGGTATGACTCTATTGCAGATTTATCAATGCCGATCAGTGAATTGCCTGATAACCTAAAAGATGTATTTTATAAAGATGATGCGACACTAATGGCAATCTTCTTTGATGATACAACTTCTGCAGACAGTACAATGGACGCAATCAAAGAAATTCGAAGTGTTACAAATGAACAGTGCTATTTAAGCGGTATGTCAGCAGTTGTAACAGATATTAAGAACCTGTCTGAAAAAGAGATGCCGATTTATGTACTGATTGCAGTTGTGTTAAGCTGTATCGTACTTTCAATATTTACAGATTGTTGGGTTTTACCGATATTCTTTATGCTTAGTATCGGTATGGCGATTATTTATAATATGGGAAGCAACTACTTCCTCGGACAGATTTCTTATATTACAAAGGCGTTAAGTGCAGTATTGCAGCTTGGAGTTACAATGGATTATTCCATTTTCCTGTGGCATAGTTATCAGGAAAATAAGCAGCGTTTTGATGGCGACAAAGAGCGTGCGATGGCACATGCAATATCCAATACATTTACATCGGTAATCGGAAGCTCTATCACAACGGTGGCAGGTTTCATTGCATTGTGTTTCATGAGCTTTACACTTGGACGCGACTTGGGTATCGTTATGGCGAAGGGCGTCGTATTTGGAGTAATCAGTTGTGTTACAATCCTGCCATCACTTTTGCTTGTATTTGACAAAGCAATTGAAAAGACAACACATCGTTCCATTATACCGCCGATGGAGAAACCTGCAAAATGGATTACAAAACATTTTAAAGTATTCGTGGTAGTATTCCTTGTTGTATTAGTTCCGGCATTGATCGGATATACAAAGACAGATGTATATTACAATTTGGATTCTACACTTCCGAAATATCTTGCCAGCATCAAGGCAAATGATAAACTGGCAGATACATTTGACATGAATGCAACAGACATGGTACTTGTTAAATCTGATATGTCAGCAAAAGATGCGAAAGCAATGCTGAAAGAAATTAAAAAAGTAAAAGGTGTGAAATTCGCACTTGGATTGGACGATTTGCTTGGTTCATCTATTCCAAGAGATGTCATCCCGTCAGAATTGACAGAGACATTGAAACAAGAAAACTGGCAGCTGATGCTTGTTCAGTCAGAATATAAAGTAGCGTCAGACGAGGTCAATGAACAATGCACAACAATCAACGATATTGTGAAAAAATATGACGATACAGGAATGCTCATTGGTGAAGCTCCTTGTACAAAAGATCTTATTACAATTACAGATAAAGATTTCAAGGTAGTAAGTGCGGTTTCAATCGTAGCGATCTTTATCATTATTGCGTTTGTATTTAAATCTATTTCATTACCTGTTATACTGGTATCAGTAATTGAATTTGCGATTTTTATTAACCTGGGAATTCCATATTATACCCATACAACGTTGCCGTTTATTGCATCTATCGTAATCGGAACAATTCAGTTGGGAGCAACTGTCGATTATGCGATTTTGATGACGACACGTTACTGGAAAGAGCGAAGCAAAGGACGAGAAAAGAAAGAAGCAGTACGAATTGCATTAGGATCATCGATTAGTTCGGTCATTGTATCTGCATTGGGATTCTTCGCCGCAACATTCGGAGTTGGATTATATTCAGATATTGATATGATTTCTTCTCTGTGTACATTGATGTCACGTGGAGCATTGATCAGTATGTTTGTTGTAATATTTATCCTTCCGTCTATGTTGATGGTATTCGATAAAGTGATTTATAAGACAACGAAGAAAATGAAAGTATGATGATGCTGGCTAAACAGGAACATAAGGAGGTTCATTAAAATGAAAAATAGAGAGTTCAGAACGTTGATCGCGGCAGTGATGCTGACAACTTTAGTGGCAGGAAGTGTTGGAACAACACCTGCATATGTATTTGCAGCAGAGGGAAATGCGAAAGTATCGACAGAACAAAAAGATGCAAAAACAGAAAAATCAGATAAAGAAGAGTCTTCGAAAAATACAGAATCAACTAGTGCGAAACCGACAAAGAATGAGACTGTATATGCTAAAATTGACGGAAATGGAGCTGTTACAGAGGTTACAGTTTCAGATCAGCTGAAGAATATTTCAGATGTATCAAGTCTGCAGGATGTTTCGGAATTGAGTGATATTGAAAATGTAAAGGGAGACGAAACATTTACAACAAGTGGAAAGAATCTGACATGGAATACAGAAGGGTCTGATATTTGTTATCAGGGTAAGACAGATAAGGCTCTTCCGGTCGGAGTGAAGATCAGTTATAAGTTAGATGGAAAAGACATATCAGCCAGTGACCTGGAAGGTAAGAGCGGTCACCTGGTTATCCGATATACTTATGAAAATACAAGCGAAAAAACAAACAATGGAACAAAAGTTCCATTTATGATGGCATCGGGATTACTGATGGATACAGATATGGTTTCGAATGTCGTAGTAAAGAATGGAAAAATCATTTCTGATGGAGACAGAGATATGGTTATCGGATATGGTTTCCCAGGTATGACAAAGATTCTCGGAACTACGGATCTTGATATTCCGGACTACTTTGAAGTAGAGATGGATGTTACAGATTATGAAGCAATTGAAGGAATTACCGTTGCTACAAACAGTTTGTTTAATGACCTTGGCGATAAAGAAAATGATTCGAAATTAGATGACTTGGAAGGTCTTCAGGATTCTATGAATGAACTTCAGGATGCAGCAAATCAGCTGGTAGATGGAACAGGACAGCTAAAGGACGGTCTTGATACATTACTTGCATCATCAGGAACCCTGACAGATGGTATCGGACAGCTTGCGACAGGAAGCAAGACATTGGCAGATGGAAATGGAAAGCTGGCACTTGGAACATCCGCATTGCTTGATGGGGCAAACACTCTGGCAAAAGGTAATGCTACATTGGCAGGCGGGCTTGAGCAGATAAATAATGGCGCTAAAGATGCGTCGGATGGAGCAACAGCTCTTTCGACAGGACTGGATGGAGCAGCTACCGGTGTGGGAGAGTTAAAAGGCAAAGTAGACGACATGGTAACCGGTGTGAATGCGTTGGCAGATGGAGCAAGAACATTAAATACAAATCTTATGAATGCATCAGCAAGCTCGAAGGAATTGGATGCAGGAGTACAGCAGGTTGCTACAGGTGCAGCAAAGTTACATGCAGGCTTAGATGCATTGAACACAAAATTGAATCCGTCAAGTACAGGGGCAGTTGCAGAATCAGCACAGAATGTCGAAAGTGAGGCGGCAAGTCTTCAGAATCAGGCAGCCGGACTGCAGGGAACAGCAGCAGAATTACAGAATGGTGCAGCAAATCTTCAGGCACAGGCAGCTACAGCAGCCTCAGAGACAACAGCGCAGGCACAACAGGCACAGAGTCAGCTGGCGGCAGCACAACAGGCAGCGCAGACAATTTTGAATTCCGGAGTGGAATTAGATGAAGGTACAGCAGCCCAGCTTCAGGCATTAGCAAATGCATATATAGATACAACAGCGTTGGAGTCGGCAGCAGTACAAATGACAACATATGCAGACACAGCACAGGCATATGCAGACAGCACAAGTACAGCAGCAAATACAGCAACAAATACAGCAAATGAAGCAGCTAATGTGGCAACACAGGCAAATAATGTAAATCAGGCAGTTCAGAATACAAGTCAGGCAGAACTTGCAGGAACGGTAGCGGCATTGAATGAGGCCGCAGCACAGGTGGATGCAGGATTAAATGGAGAAAAGGGCATTAAAAATGGTACGAGTGCTCTGAGTGCAGGATTAGGTCAGTTAAGTACAGGTGCAACACAGTTGGATATGGGACTGAATGGAAATGCGGCAGCTGGAATAACAGGACTGAAAGATGGAGTAACATTATTACAGAGTGCTGTATATGGAGAAGAGGGGCTTGCAGCAGGCCTGGCAAATGCATCTACAGGTGCAAAAGCTTTGGCTAAAGGAAATGCTGATTTGTATGCAGGAACTACAGCGTTGAGTACAGGAGCAAAATCGGCATCACAAGGAGCAGCAACACTTGCAGCCGGAGTGAAAGACCTTAATGCAGGGACAAAATCAGCATCAGAAGGAGCAGCAACACTTGCAACAGGTATCGGAACATTGCAGAGTGGTTCAACAGCACTGATAGATGGTGTAAAACAGTTAGACGATGGAGCAAATCAATTGAATAGCGGTATGATCCAGTTTAATGAAGGGGGTATTAAAAAACTTGTCAGTGCATTTGATGGAGATTTGAGTGCTGTTCTCGATAAAGCAAATGGTCTGATTGACACATCGAAAGCATACAAGAGCTTCACAGGTATTTCAGATGGAATGGATGGAGAAGTGAAATTTGTATTTGTAACAAACAAATAAGAAATAGAAAAGAATAATAAGGAAAAAGACTTGACTTCCATAGGTCAGATATGGTATAGTTTTCTGGCGAATGGAAGTAGGTCTTTTTTTTATGCCTAAAACTTGATGGCTTCGCAACCATCAGAAACTAAGAATTAAAAAATAAAAAGCGAGGTGGAAGTTGTGCGCACAAGAATTACATTGGAATGTACAGAATGCAAGAACCGCAATTACAACATGACAAAGGATAAGAAAACTCATCCAGACCGCATGGAAACAAAGAAGTATTGTAAGTTCTGTAAATCACACACACTGCACAAAGAAACGAAATAGTCGTTGAGAGGGAGTGGACATCATGAGTGAGAAGTCAGGAAAACCTCAGAAGAAGAGCTGGTTTAAAGGTCTTAAGGCAGAGTTCCGTAAGATTATCTGGCCAGACAAGGATGCACTTGTAAAACAGACAACGGCAGTAGTTGCAGTTTCTGTATTCTTAGGAGCAATCATAACAGTGATTGATTCTCTTTTGAAATATGGAATCGACTGGCTTGTACGCTAGGCAGCTACAGCAGAAAGGTGATTTTATGTCAGAAGCAAAATGGTATGTAGTTCATACTTATTCAGGTTATGAAAACAAAGTAAAAGCGAACATTGATAAGACGGTCGAGAATCGTCAGCTTGAAGATCAGATTCTGGAAGTAAGAGTTCCTATGGAGGAAGTTGTTGAACTGAAGAATGGTGTTCAGAAAGTAAGTCAGAGAAAGCTGTTTCCTGGATATGTCATGATTCATATGATTATGAATGATGACACCTGGTATGTTGTTCGTAATACAAGAGGTGTGACAGGATTTGTTGGCCCTGGCTCCAAACCGGTTCCATTAGATGAGACAGAGATGGAACATTGGGGAATCGGACAGACAGAAGTCAAATGTGATTACGAAATCGGAGATATGATAACTGTCTTAAGTGGTGCCTGGGAAGGAACAGCAGGTGTTGTTAATACAATTAATGAACAAAAACAGAGCCTGACGATCAATGTTGAGTTGTTTGGCCGCGAAACTCCGGTTGAACTTAACTTTTCAGAAATTAAAAAGATGGATTAAAACCGTGGGAGGGATGCCTAATCCCGTGAATACCACAAGGAGGTAATTAAAATGGCAAAAAAAGTAGAAGGATATATTAAATTACAGATTCCAGCTGGTAAAGCAACTCCAGCACCACCGGTTGGTCCTGCATTGGGACAGCACGGTGTTAACATCGTTGAATTTACAAAACAGTTCAACGCTAGAACAGCAGATCAGGGAGATCTGATCATTCCTGTTGTTATCACAGTTTACAATGACAGAAGCTTCAGCTTCGTTACAAAGACTCCACCGGCAGCAGTTTTGATTAAGAAAGCTTGTAACATCAAATCTGGTTCAGGCGTTCCAAACAAAACTAAAGTTGCTACAATTACAAAAGCTCAGGTAGAAGAAATCGCTCAGACAAAATTACCTGACTTAAATGCAGCATCTCTTGAGTCAGCTATCAGCATGATCGCTGGAACATGCCGTTCTATGGGTGTAGTAGTAGAGGACTAATATTTATTAAATAAAGTATTATAATCGGTTCCGGATTGAAAGTTTCCTGCGGTGTCTAAGCAGGTGGCAAGTAGATAGCGGAAATTGTAACAGAGTTGAATATCGTGGGAGGGGTACGATCCCGCCAATACCACAAGGAGGTTATTATAGAAATGAAACACGGAAAGAAATATATCGAAGCTGCAAAACAGATCGAAAGAGGAAACCTGTACGAAAAAACAGAAGCTATCGCTCTTGTAAAGAAAGCAGCAGTTGCAAAATTTGATGAAACAATCGAAGCTCATATCAGAACTGGATGTGATGGACGTCACGCTGATCAGCAGATTCGTGGAGCAGTAGTTCTGCCACACGGAACTGGTAAAACAGTTCGTATCCTTGTATTCGCTAAGGATGCAAAAGCTGAGGAAGCTAAAGCTGCAGGAGCAGATTTCGTTGGAGGAGACGAACTGATTCCAAAGATCCAGAACGAAGGATGGCTTGATTTTGACGTAGTTGTTGCTACACCAGATATGATGGGTGTTGTTGGACGTCTTGGACGTGTACTTGGACCAAAAGGTCTTATGCCAAACCCAAAAGCTGGAACAGTTACTATGGACGTAACAAAAGCTATCAACGATATCAAAGCTGGTAAGATTGAGTACAGATTGGACAAAACAAACATTATCCATGTACCGATTGGTAAAGCTTCATTCACTGAAGAACAGTTAGCGGACAACTTCCAGACGCTTATCGATGCAATTATTAAAGTAAAACCTGCAGCAGTTAAAGGTCAGTACCTTAAGAGCGTAACACTGACATCTACAATGGGACCTGGAGTAAAACTTAACCCATTGAAACTTGCTTAATTCGAGTTTTATAGATTGCTTATAAAAGGAGCTTGTTAAAAGTTCGTGAATAATAAAAACCGGAGATATGACACCTGAGTGGTGTGATATCTCCGGTTTTTTATTTATAATTTGTCATCTCTTGCGTAATAATCAAAATACCAAAAATAAAAAAATAAAAAAACACTTGACATCTTGCTAAAGTAATGCTAATCTAATATAGCAATTGACTGCCGAAGACAGCAGGTGCTGTAAAGCGTAAGTGTGATGACGCCTGCCGAGGAAGACAAGATTTCGAATGAAGATGAAATTTGTAAACCTCTGTGTCTTTGGGCATGGAGGTTTTTATTTGCTTAAAGCAACCTTCTAGCAGTCATACAAATCTAATAAGGAGGTGCACCGGAACGTGGCAAAAGTTGAATTAAAACAACCAATCGTAGCAGCTATCGCTGAAGACATTAAAGACGCTCAGTCAATCGTACTTGTTGACTACCGTGGACTTACAGTAGCACAGGATACAGAGCTTCGTAAACAGCTTAGAGAAGCAGGTGTTATTTACAAAGTATGTAAAAACACTATGATGAAGAGAGCGTTTGAAGGAACAGAGTTTGCAGGTCTGGATGAATTTTTGGAAGGACCAAGCGCAATCGCTATTTCTAAAGATGACGCAACAGCTCCAGCAAGAATTATCTGTAACTTCGCTAAAGAAGCAGAGAAGCTTGAACTGAAAGCAGGTGTAGTTGAAGGAACAGTATATGATGTTGCAGGATTAACAGAACTTGCAAAGATCCCTTCAAGAGAAGTACTTCTTTCAAGATTACTTGGAAGTATGCAGTCACCTATTACAAACTTCGCTCGTGTTATCAAACAGATTGCAGAGCAGGATGGTGAAGCTGAAACAGCTACAGAAGCTCCAGCTGAAGAAGCAGCAACAGAGGAGTAAGACATCCAAAACATGGTGGTTTGAGATGAATACACTGTGTATGATATGATTCGGAAGAATGATATTTATAAACCTATAATATGAAAATAATGGAGGATATTAAAATGGCTAAAATGACAACAGCTGAAATGATCGAAGCGATCAAAGAGTTATCAGTATTAGAGTTAAATGAATTAGTAAAAGCATGTGAAGAAGAATTTGGTGTATCTGCAGCAGCAGGTGTTGTAGTTGCAGCAGCAGGAGATGCTGGAGCAGCTGCAGCAGAGAAAGATGAGTTCGACGTAGAACTTGTATCTGCTGGATCAGCAAAAGTTAAAGTTATCAAAGCAGTTCGTGAGATCACAGGTCTTGGACTGAAAGAAGCTAAAGAGCTTGTAGACGGAGCTCCAAAGGTAGTTAAAGAAGCTGTTTCTAAAGCAGAAGCTGAAGATATCAAAGCTAAACTTGAAGCTGAAGGTGCTGAAGTTAACCTTAAATAATTGTTGTTCTTATACAATTAGAGAGTGTTATAGAGCGGCAGCTATGTCCAAGAGGCAATTCCTGGACGTAGCTGCCGCTTTTTGTTTCGCTTATATACCACAAAAACATAAAAATGTCAAGAAAATTTTGAAAAACATGTTGACATTCAAATGGAAGATGTGCTATAGTAGAAAATGCGCTATTGTGGAAAGCTAGGCGTTGTAGATTGTAAAAAACGAAGCCTTGTTTTACCGATAATAGAAAAGTGGAGTATTAACTGGGCAATTGGAGCCCGCAAAAAAATATATGAGGAGTGAAACGTCAATGGAGAAAAACAGAATTCGTCCCATCACAAACGGAAAAAGTTCACGTATGAGCTATTCCAGACAAAAAGAAGTATTAGAGATGCCGAATCTTATCGAAGTTCAGAAGAACTCTTATGAGTGGTTTCTGGAGTCTGGTCTGAAAGAGGTATTTGATGATATTTCACCAATCGCTGATTATAGCGGTCATTTCAGCCTGGAATTTGTTGATTTCAGACTCTGCGAGGATGAAGTGAAGTACACAATTGAAGAGTGTAGAGAACGTGATGCAACATATGCTGCACCTCTGAAAGTAAGAGTAAGACTTTACAACAAAGAGACTGATGAGATCAATGAGCATGAAATTTTCATGGGAGATCTTCCGCTGATGACAAAGACAGGAACATTTGTAATCAATGGTGCTGAGCGTGTTATCGTAAGTCAGCTCGTTCGTTCCCCAGGAATTTATTATGGTATTGCTCATGATAAACTCGGAAAAGAATTATATTCATCTACAGTAATTCCAAACCGTGGAGCATGGCTGGAATATGAGACAGACTCCAATGACGTTTTCTATGTACGTGTTGACCGTACAAGAAAAGTGCCAATCACAGTGTTGATTCGTGCTCTTGGCGTTGGTACAAATGCAGAGATCGTAGAGTTGTTCGGTGAGGAACCTAAGATTCTTGCAAGTTTTGGAAAAGATACTTCTGAGAGTTATCAGGAAGGTCTTTTGGAATTATATAAGAAGATTCGTCCGGGTGAGCCACTTGCAGTAGATAGTGCTGAAAGTTTGATCACAAGCATGTTCTTCGATGCAAGACGTTATGACCTTGCAAAAGTAGGACGTTATAAATTTAATAAGAAACTGGCTCTGAAGAATCGTGTAACAGGACAGGTTCTGGCAGAAGATGTAGTAAGCCAGATCACAGGTGAAGTTGTTGCTGAAAAAGGAACAAAAATTACAAGAGAACTTGCAAAAGAGATTCAGAATGCAGCAGCACCATACATTTGGGTAGAAGGAGAAGATACATCACGTAATATCAAGATTCTTTCTAATATGATGGTTGATCTGCAGGCAGTAGTAGATATCGATCCAGAGGAAGTTGGCGTTACAGAGCAGGTATATTATCCTGTATTGGCAGGACTGATTGAAGAGTCTGCAGGAGATATTGATGAATTAAAAGAATCTATCCGCAGAGATATTCACGATTTGATTCCAAAGCATATTACAAAAGAAGATATCATGGCTTCTATTAACTACAATATGCATCTGGAATATGGTATGGGTAATGATGATGATATCGACCATTTGGGTAACCGTCGTATTCGTGCTGTCGGAGAACTTCTCCAGAATCAGTACAGAATCGGACTTTCACGTTTAGAGAGAGTTGTTCGTGAGCGTATGACAACTCAGGACCAGGATGGCGTATCACCACAGTCACTGATCAACATTAAACCAGTTACAGCAGCTGTTAAAGAATTCTTTGGTTCTTCACAGTTGTCACAGTTCATGGATCAGAACAACCCATTGGGAGAGTTGACACATAAGAGACGTCTGTCTGCGTTAGGACCAGGTGGTTTGTCAAGAGACCGTGCCGGATTCGAGGTACGAGATGTACACTATTCTCATTATGGAAGAATGTGTCCTGTAGAGACACCTGAAGGACCTAACATCGGTCTGATCAACTCACTTGCATGTTATGCAAGAATTAACGAATATGGTTTTGTAGAAGCACCATATCGTAAGATTGATAAAACAGATCCGATGAATCCAATCGTAACAGATGAAGTTGTATATATGACAGCAGATGAAGAAGATAATTACCATGTAGCACAGGCGAATGAGCCTTTGGATGAAGAAGGACATTTCATTCATAAGAATGTATCTGGTCGTTACCGCGAAGAGACACAGGAATATGAGAGAAATAAATTCGATTACATGGATGTATCACCTAAGATGGTATTCTCTGTTGCTACAGCATTGATTCCATTCCTTCAGAATGATGATGCTAACCGTGCCCTGATGGGATCCAACATGCAGCGTCAGGCAGTACCGCTTCTTTCTACAGAAGCACCGGTAGTAGGTACAGGTCTTGAGGTAAAATCTGCAGTTGACTCAGGTGTATGTGTTGTTGCAGACGAAGCTGGTGTTGTAGAGCGTTCAACATCTACAGATATTACAATCCGTCACGATGATGGAAGTAAGAAAACATATAAATTGATCAAGTATCTGAGAAGTAACCAGAGTAACTGTTACAATCAGATTCCAATCGTAGACAAGGGCGAAAGAGTAGAAAAAGGACAGGTTATCGCAGATGGTCCTTCTACATCTAATGGAGAGATGGCTCTTGGTAAAAACCCATTGATCGGATTTATGACATGGGAAGGTTACAACTACGAGGATGCTGTTCTTCTTAGTGAAAGACTGGTACAGGATGATGTATACACATCTGTTCATATCGAAGAGTATGAAGCAGAAGCACGTGATACAAAATTAGGACCAGAAGAAATCACAAGAGACATTCCGGGTGTTGGTGATGATGCACTTAAAGATCTGGATGAAAGAGGTATTATCCGTATTGGTGCTGAGGTTCGTGCAGGGGATATCCTTGTTGGTAAAGTAACTCCTAAGGGAGAGACAGAACTGACAGCAGAAGAGCGTTTGTTAAGAGCAATCTTTGGTGAGAAAGCACGTGAAGTAAGAGATACATCTCTGAAAGTACCTCACGGAGAATATGGAATCATTGTAGATGCGAAAGTATTTACAAGAGAGAACGGAGATGAATTATCTCCGGGAGTTAACCAGTCTGTACGTATCTATATCGCACAGAAGAGAAAGATTTCTGTAGGAGATAAAATGGCTGGTCGTCATGGTAACAAGGGTGTTGTTTCCCGTGTACTTCCTGTAGAAGATATGCCATATCTTCCAAACGGACGTCCACTGGATATCGTATTGAACCCATTGGGTGTACCTTCTCGTATGAATATCGGACAGGTATTGGAGATCCACTTGAGTCTTGCTGCAAAAGCACTTGGATTCAACGTAGCTACACCAGTATTTGATGGTGCAAACGAGAACGATATCATGGATACACTCGACCTGGCAAATGATTATGTAAACTTAGAATGGGATGAGTTCGAGAAGAAGCATGGAGAAGAGTTACTTCCGGAAGTACTGCAGTATCTGTCAGATAACAGAGAACACAGAAAACTTTGGAAAGGTGTACCACTTTCTCGTGACGGAAAAGTTCGTCTGAGAGATGGTCGTACAGGAGAATATTTCGACAGCCCGGTAACAATCGGACACATGCACTACTTGAAACTGCATCACTTGGTTGATGATAAGATCCACGCACGTTCAACTGGTCCTTACTCATTGGTTACACAGCAGCCACTGGGTGGTAAAGCTCAGTTCGGTGGACAGCGTTTTGGAGAGATGGAGGTATGGGCACTGGAAGCTTATGGTGCATCTTATACACTTCAGGAAATCCTGACTGTAAAATCAGATGACGTTGTGGGACGTGTGAAGACATACGAAGCAATTATCAAGGGAGAGAATATCCCTGAACCAGGAGTACCGGAATCATTCAAAGTACTGCTCAAAGAGTTGCAGTCACTTGCTCTGGATGTTCGTGTGCTTCGTGAAACTGGAGAGAATGAATTCGAAGAAGTCAAGATGATGGAATCTGTTGATTACGGTAATACAAACCTGAATGCAATTATCGAAGGTGACAGAAGATATCGTGATGAGGAGTCTTATAAAGATCATGGCTATACAGAACAGGAATTCGTAGACGGAGAACTTGAGAATGTAGAGCAGGAAGAGGAACCAGAAGATTTCGATGAAAACGAAATAATTGATTTCGATGAATTTATGGACGAAGAATAGGAGGAGCCAACTTTATGCCAACAAATAATGAACAGGAAAACCAGCAGTTATCGTTTGATGCAATCAAAATCGGTCTGGCTTCACCGGAAACAATCTTAGAATGGTCAAAAGGCGAAGTTACAAAGCCGGAAACAATTAACTATAGAACATTGAAACCTGAGAAAGACGGTCTTTTCTGCGAGCGTATTTTCGGACCTAGCAAGGACTGGGAATGCCACTGCGGTAAATACAAAAAGATCCGTTATAAAGGTGTTGTCTGCGATCGATGCGGCGTTGAGGTCACAAAGGCCTCCGTTCGTCGTGAGCGTATGGGACACATTGCCCTGGCAGCTCCGGTTTCTCATATCTGGTATTTCAAAGGAATTCCTAGCCGTATGGGATTGATTCTGGACATCTCACCAAGAACATTGGAGAGAGTACTGTATTTTGCATCTTATATCGTACTTGATAAAGGAGAGACAGATCTTCAGTACAAACAGATTCTTTCTGAGTCTGAATATCAGGAAGCAAAAGAAAAATGGGGCAAATCATTCCGTGTAGGTATGGGTGCTGAATCCATTAAAGAATTATTGGAAGCAATTGATCTTGAGAAAGAGTATGCAGAGCTGCAGGCTTCTCTTGAGAATGCTTCAGGACAGAAACGTGCAAGAATCGTGAAACGTCTGGAAGTTGTAGAAGCATTCCGCGAGTCTGGAAACAGACCAGAGTGGATGATCTTAACAGCAATTCCGGTTATCCCACCAGACTTACGTCCAATGGTACAGCTGGATGGTGGACGTTTTGCAACATCTGACTTAAATGACTTATATAGAAGAATTATCAATAGAAATAACCGTCTGAAGAGACTTCTCGAACTCGGAGCTCCGGATATCATCGTCCGCAACGAAAAGAGAATGCTTCAGGAAGCGGTAGATGCGTTGATCGACAATGGTCGTCGTGGCCGTCCGGTTACAGGACCTGGAAACAGAGCGCTGAAATCTCTCTCTGACATGCTGAAAGGTAAATCAGGACGTTTCCGTCAGAACCTGCTTGGTAAACGTGTAGACTACTCTGGACGTTCCGTTATCGTAGTAGGACCTGAACTTAAGATTTATCAGTGTGGTCTTCCAAAAGAGATGGCAATCGAGCTGTTTAAACCATTTGTTATGAAAGAGCTTGTAGCAAAGGGAACAGCACATAATATTAAAAATGCGAAGAAAATGGTAGAAAGACTTCAGCCGGAAGTATGGGATATTCTGGAAGAAGTAATCAAAGAGCATCCGGTTATGTTGAACCGTGCCCCTACACTTCACAGACTTGGTATTCAGGCGTTCGAGCCAATCCTTGTAGAAGGTAAAGCTATTAAGCTGCATCCATTGGTATGTACAGCCTTCAATGCCGACTTCGATGGAGACCAGATGGCGGTCCATGTACCATTGTCACAGGAAGCACAGGCAGAATGCCGTTTCCTCTTGCTTTCACCAAACAACCTGTTGAAACCATCTGATGGTGGACCGGTAGCCGTTCCTTCACAGGATATGGTACTTGGTATTTACTATCTGACACAGGAAAGACCAGGTTCTAAGGGCGAGGGAATGTTCTTCAAAGATTTGAATGAAGCAATCCTTGCATATGAAAATGGATATGTGACATTACACTCTAAGATTAAAGTGCGTGTGCATAAGACAATGGCAGATGGAAGAGAAGTAACTGGTATTATTCATGCAACATTGGGACGTATGTTATTCAATGAGATTATTCCACAGGATCTTGGATTCGTAGATCGTGAAGTAGAAGGTAATGAATTGTTACTGGAAGTTGATTTCCACGTAGGAAAGAAACAGTTGAAACAGATTCTTGAGAAAGTAATCAATACACATGGTGCTACTCAGACAGCAGAAGTACTTGATGATGTAAAAGCAATCGGTTACAAATATTCAACAAGAGCTGCTATGACAGTATCTATTTCAGACATGACAGTGCCACCTGAGAAACCACAGATTATCGAAGAGGCACAGAATACAGTTGATAAGATTACGAAGAACTATAAGCGTGGTCTTATTACAGAAGAAGAGCGTTACAAAGAAGTTGTAGAAACATGGAAAAACAGTGATGATAAGTTGACAGAGGCTCTGCTTACAGGTCTGGATAAATATAACAACATCTTCATGATGGCAGACTCAGGAGCCCGTGGTTCTGATAAACAGATCAAACAGCTTGCAGGTATGCGTGGATTGATGGCTGATACAACAGGTCGTACAATCGAGTTGCCTATCAAATCAAACTTCCGTGAAGGTCTGGACGTATTGGAGTACTTCATGTCAGCACATGGAGCTCGAAAAGGTATGTCAGATACAGCTCTTCGTACAGCCGATTCAGGTTACCTTACAAGACGTCTTGTTGACGTATCACAGGAATTGATTATTCATGACAGCGACTGTGTAGAAGGAACAGGAAAAGAAATTCCAGGAATGTATGTAAAAGCATTTATGGATGGTAATGAAGAAATCGAAAGCTTGCAGGAACGTATCACAGGACGTTTCTCTTGCGAAGATATCAAAGATAAAGATGGCAATGTCATCGTTAAGAAGAATCATATGATTACACCACTTCGTGCTGAAAAAGTTATGAAGAAGGGTGTAGACAGAAATGGAAAACCACTTGAAGAAGTGAAGATCCGTACAATCCTTACATGTAAGTGTAAGAATGGTGTTTGTACGAAGTGTTACGGTGCAAACATGGCAACAGGAGAAGCAGTTCAGGTAGGTGAGGCAGTTGGTATTATCGCTGCTCAGTCAATCGGAGAGCCAGGTACACAGCTTACTATGCGTACATTCCATAGTGGTGGTGTAGCCGGAGACGATATCACACAGGGTCTTCCTCGTGTCGAGGAGCTTTTTGAGGCAAGAAAACCTAAGGGTCTTGCTATCATCACAGAATTTGCAGGTGTTGCAAACATTAGTGATACAAAGAAAAAACGTGAAGTTATTGTAACAAATGATGAGACAGGTGAATCAAAAGCATACTTGATTCCTTACGGTTCTCGTATAAAAGTACAGGATGGACAGGTACTTGAAGCCGGTGACGAACTGACAGAAGGTAGCGTAAATCCACATGATATCCTGAAGATTAAAGGTTTACGTGCCGCTCAGGATTATCTCCTTCGCGAAGTACAGCGAGTATATCGTCTGCAGGGTGTAGAAATCAATGATAAGCATATCGAGGTTATTGTACGTCAGATGTTGAAGAAGATTCGCATCGAGGAAAATGGAGATACTTCATTCCTTCCGGGAAGTATGGTAAATGTGCTTGAATTTGAGGATGTAAACGAGAAGATGATAGCAGAAGGAAAAGAAGCTGCAACAGGAGAACAGATTATGCTTGGTATTACAAAAGCATCTCTTGCAACAGATTCATTTATGTCAGCAGCATCATTCCAGGAGACAACAAAAGTTTTAACAGAAGCTGCTATCAAAGGAAAAGTTGACCACCTTGTAGGTCTGAAGGAAAATGTTATCATTGGTAAACATATTCCGGCAGGTACAGGTATGGAAAAATATCGTGAAGTACATTTGAATACAGATATAAAAGTGGATGAAGACATTGACTTTGATGAGGATTTGGATTTTGAAGACGAGCTTCCGGTAGAGGACAATGCTGTTGAAGAAGTAACAGAAGCAGAAGCTGATGTGACAACAGAAGAAGATTCTGAAGAATAAGATTTCGTAATTTATGAATCATAAAAGAGGTTTTGTGAAAGTTGAGAAGACGGACACAGAACCTCTTTTTTGCGAAAAATTGTATGATTTGTAGAATTTGCATAAAAGAAGAAAGTTATATTTCTATTCATTATTCATCGGATATTTGCATAATATGAATTATAATTATGCTAAAAATTCATTAGATATGCATAAAAAAATTTAGGCGTAGAACGAAAAAGTGTAAAAAATGCGTATTACAGGAAATAACTTTGTAGAAAGTGTACAAATTGTGTAAGCATTTGCAAGATTAAAAAGAAATACTTGCAATAAAAAGTGTAAAAAGGTATAATTATAAAAGCTGAAAAATTTACGGTATTGTGGATTTTTCACGACGACGTACAGAATATATATAGGAAAAAGGGTATGTCGATAGGGATTATTTATTTTTCAGGGAGGATGAAACAATGGAAAACATGATGTTTCTTGTTCCGGTAGCAGCAGTACTTGCACTGTTGTTTGCAGCTTACCTTGCAGCAAAAGTAAGCAAGGAAGATGTCGGAACAGACAGAATGAAAGAGATTGCAGACGCAATCGCTGAAGGCGCTCGTGCCTTCTTGATGGCTGAGTACAAGATCCTGGTTATCTTCGTAGCCGTATTATTTGTATTAATCGGATTTGGAATCAGCTGGGTAACAGCAGTATGCTTCGTTGTCGGAGCACTGTTCTCAACAATCGCTGGATACTGTGGTATGACTGTTGCTACAAAAGCTAACGTAAGAACAGCTAATGCAGCAAGAACAAGTGGAATGAACAAGGCACTTTCAATCGCTTTCTCTGGTGGAGCTGTTATGGGTATGTGCGTAGCAGGTCTTGGAGCACTTGGTGTAAGTATTGTTTATATTGTAACAAAAAATGTTGATGTATTGTCAGGATTCAGTTTAGGAGCTTCTTCAATTGCTCTGTTTGCTCGTGTAGGTGGTGGTATCTATACAAAAGCAGCAGACGTTGGTGCTGACCTTGTAGGTAAAGTTGAAGCTGGTATCCCAGAAGATGACCCACGTAACCCAGCAGTTATCGCTGATAACGTAGGTGACAACGTAGGTGACGTTGCAGGTATGGGTGCTGACTTGTTTGAGTCTTATGTAGGATCACTTGTTTCTGCACTGACTCTCGGAGCAGTAACAGCAACTGTTTCTGGTGTATTATTCCCACTTGCAATTGCAGCTTGTGGTCTGATCGCTTCTATTCTCGGAACATTCTTCGTTAAAGGTGGAGAGAATGCGAATCCACAGAAAGCACTTACAAAAGGTGATTATGCTTCAGCTATCATCGTTGTAATCGCTTCTGTTGTATTAAGTAAAGTATTATTTGATGGTTTTGAAGCAGCAATCGCTGTTATTGCAGGTCTGATTGTTGGTGTTATTATCGGTAACGTTACAGAGTATTATACATCTGCAGATTACAATCCGGTTAAAAAGATTGGTGAGCAGTCTGAAACAGGTGCAGCTACAACAATCATTAGTGGTCTTGCAGTAGGTATGCAGTCAACAGCTATTCCACTGCTTTTAATCTGTGTAGCAATTTTCATTTCATACAAAGTAGACGGATTATATGGTATTGCACTTGCAGCAGTAGGTATGCTTTCAACTACAGGTATCACAGTTGCAGTTGATGCTTATGGTCCAATCGCAGATAATGCAGGTGGTATCGCAGAGATGTCAGGACTGGATGATTCTGTTCGTGAGATTACAGATAAACTTGATTCAGTTGGTAACACAACAGCAGCTATGGGTAAAGGATTCGCTATCGGATCTGCAGCTCTTACAGCTTTAGCTTTGTTCGTATCTTATGCACAGGCAGTACAGCTTGATTCAATCGACTTACTTAGCTATAAAGTAATCATCGGTATCTTTATCGGTGGTATGCTGACATTCCTTTTCTCAGCATTTACTATGGAGTCTGTATCTAAGGCTGCATACAAGATGATCGAGGAAGTTAGACGTCAGTTCCGTGAGAAACCAGGTATCATGAAGGGTGAAGATAAACCAGATTATACATCATGTGTATCTATCTCTACATCAGCAGCTCTTCACGAAATGCTTCTTCCAGGATTGATGGCAGTTATCGTTCCATTGTTAGTTGGTATCGTTCTTGGTGTTGAGTCCCTTGGAGGACTTCTTGCAGGAGCTCTTGTAACAGGTGTTCTGATGGCTATCTTTATGTCAAATGCCGGTGGTGCATGGGACAATGCTAAGAAATACATCGAAGAAGGACATCATGGCGGAAAAGGTAGTGAGGCTCACAAAGCAGCAGTCGTTGGTGATACAGTAGGTGATCCATTCAAAGATACATCAGGTCCATCTATTAACATCCTGATCAAACTTATGACAGTAGTATCACTTGTATTTGCACCACTCTTCCTTTCAATCGGCGGACTTCTGTAATATTAAATACAAGAGTAATATAAAATAAGAAAGGCTGTATATCTGTTTTGGATATGCAGTCTTTTTTTCACATTGATTGGAAAATCAAAATAAAAAAGTGGATAAAAAAAGAAATCCGAATGCATTATGTGAATAACATCCGGATTTCTTTTTGCTGTTAGAGATACAAGATTCTATCTTGTAAAAAGTAAATGTTTTGTTGCTTTTTTAATCAGCAACAGTTTATAGAAAAGAGATATTAAATCTCTTCGCCATTGTTGTATTTGCGAAGTACATTCTGAATTCTTTCGTTTGGACTCAGAATATTGCTTAAAGAACCATCATGGTTTAATGTGTCGATGATCAAAGCAATATATTTGCTCATGTCACAGTTAATATAATAAGGTTTTGACAATAACTCAGGTGTCTGATAAATCAGGTTTGTTGTCAAGATACCATGGATGATTCCTTTTTCATATGCTTCATCGAATTTAGCCAGTCCATTTGTGAAAAGACCAAATGTTGCAGCAGCATAGATGCGGTTAGCTTTTCTACGTTTCAGTTCAGTAGCAACTTCGATGATACTGTCTCCGGAAGAAATCATGTCATCAATGATGATTACATCTTTTCCTTCTACAGAAGAACCAAGGAATTCGTGGGCAACGATAGGATTACGTCCGTCTACGATTTTGGTATAATCTCTTCTCTTGTAGAACATACCCATATCAAGACCAAGTACGTTGGCAAGATAAACGGCACGATTTGTACCACCTTCATCCGGGCTGATTGCCATCATGTGTTCGCTGTCGATTTTAAGATCTTTTACTGTGCGCAGAAGACCTTTGATAAACTGGTATGTTGGTGAAACTGTTTCAAATCCGCTAAGTGGGATTGCATTCTGTACACGTGGATCATGTGCATCAAATGTAATGATGTTGTCAACGCCCATACGTACAAGCTCCTGAAGTGCAAGAGCACAGTCAAGAGACTCACGTCCTGTTCTTTTGTGCTGACGGCTTTCGTATAAGAAAGGCATGATTACGTTGATACGACGACCCTTTCCACCAACAGCAGCGATAACACGTTTCAGGTTCTGATAATGATCATCAGGAGACATGTGGTTAATGTTTCCTGTCAATGAATAAGTTAAGCTGTAATTACATACATCTACCATTAGATAAAGGTCTTTACCACGTACAGATTCGTTGATAATACCTTTTGCTTCTCCGGAACCAAAACGAGGTACTTTGGCATCGATGATAAATGAATCTTTTTCATATCCTGTAAATGCAACATCATCTTTGTACTGATGAGCACTTTCTTTTCTCCATTTTACGAGGTAGTCATTGACTTTGTTGCCAAGAGCTTCACATCCTGTAACAGGAATGATTCCTAAGGCTCCTACTGGAATATTTTCTAAATTGAGTTCACTTCTGTGCAGCATTATTTGCCCTCCCTATTAGCACGTATTTTTTTAATTATTCTAATATCATCGCCGAATAATCTCAGCAAGATATAGTTACTGGTGATTCGTGAAAAAGAACGTTCTGTGTAAAGGTCTGCCAACGAATCCAGTGAAAGGTTCGTTGAGACAACGGTCGATTTCATATTTAAAAGTCTTTCATTAATGCAGGTAAAGAACTGAGAAGCCGTAAATGCATTGGCAAGCTCGGTTCCTAAATCATCTACGATCAGTAAATCGCAATCGTAAACATATTGTTGCATTTGCTTTGATTCATAATCATTATGATCAAATGTTCCCTGAGCCAGAATGTTGAATAAATTTGGCGCCGAATAATAGAGAACAGAGTATCCGGCATCGATTAAATCTCTGGCGATGCAATTGGAAAGAAAAGTCTTTCCGACACCGACATCTCCGTAAAGAAAAATATTGTCGGATGTATGTCCAAAATTTTGAACAAAATTTTTACAAGTCTGATAAGCGTGCTCCATAATAGCACGAGATGTTTTCCCTGTTTTTGGATCCACCTGTCGGTCAGAATAATAATCAAGACAAAATGTATCAAAATTCTCGGATTCCAGAATGCCCTTCAAGTTAGATTGTTCATAAAGCAGTTTTGTGATAGCACGTTTAAAGCAACGGCACTTTACATTTCCAATATAACCGGTATCCTTACAGTCAGGACATTCATATACCGGTTCAAGGTAATCAGCAGGAAAACCGGCAGAGGTAAGCAGCTGTTGTTTGCTGCTTCGCAGAATGTTAAGCTCCTCTTTTAAAGAATCTAAAGCACTCTCATCACCATCGAGCAAGCGTCTGCCGTATTGGACTGACATAATTGAAATTGATTCATCCAGTGATTTGAATTCCGGTAATTTCTTATATACATCTTCATAATGTTGCGTGAGAATGTCATGGCTTTTAAGCTGCTTTTGCTCATATTCACGCATGATTGTCTGGTATTGTGAATTCGTTAGTCCCACGATACTACTCCTTCTAATTACTGTTTAATAATTGTTCTTCTAATGAATCCATATCATAAGCACGTCGCTCAAAATTATTCAGGTTTTTTGTGATTGGCTTAGATTTTGATACGTTTCTTCGTGCCTGTTTTTCTTTTTGGAACACGGTATCCAATGCAGTAATGTCATTTAAGTGGTGTACATTGTTCTGCTGCCAATGTTCTAAAATTGTATCTGTATATTCAAAACTTGGCTGATGCGTAGCGGAAATTGTACGTCGGCAGGCCTCTTGAACAATATCAAGAGAAAATCCCATCTCATCAGTCCATTTTTTAATATAGACAAGCTCAGAGTCGGCTGGCCCACGGTTTTTGATGCCGAATGCATTTAATACAGTATAGCAGTTTTTGTTATAATTAGCAGAATTACGCCGTGCCTGTTCTACACTTGTAATACCTTCATCAGCCCACGATAAAGCAACCTTTTGGATGTAATGGATACTTTTATGTCCGCTTTCTACACAAGATTCAATCAGGTACTCGATCAGTCTGGCTGACATACCTAAATCTTTATAGAAATATGTAATTGCTTCGACATCTGTATGAGATAAAGTTTTTCCAAGATACTGTTCTGCGATGAATAAAAGTGATCTTAACTCTTTCTTTTCCATCGAAGAATCAGAAGCGTGTTTATTTTTGTGCGACACAGTATCTTTAGGTGCTGTTGCAGGCTCTTGTTTAGGTACTTTAGCTTTCACAGGAGTCTCATCACTATCAGCTGTGATGGAAACTTCCTTGGATGCAGTTGCAATCGAAGAAATGCTTTCTTTACTGATATTGTTTGACGGAGATTGTCCTGCCTGCAGGAGTTCAATTCCGGAAACGCTATGTTCACAATCGTACTCGATACTTAGCAGTTCGTTACTTTCCCAATAACGGAAGGCACGCAAAATATCATTCTCCGTATTATTCAAACAATCCGCAATGCCGGAAATGGTAAGGCTCATAGAAGAATCCTCCATATGCCTCAGCAAAAAAAGATAAACTTTTACAAACTCACCATTTGCAGTAGCCATATAATTGTCAATAAAATAATTAGAGACAAGAGTGGCATTGCTTTGAAAATGATTGGATAATTTTATTGTATTCATCATTTTAATAAATCTTCTCCGATATTTACAACATCTCCGGCTCCCATTGTGATCAAGAGATCACCCGCAGAGCAGTGCTCTTTTAAGAAATCTTCAATCTCTGCAAAACTTGGGAAGTAGTAAGCGTCTGTACCAAGCTTTTTCACTTCTTCTGCAAGAGCCTTGGAAGAAACACCAAGTGTGTCTGTCTCACGCGCAGCATAAATATCAGCAAGTACCAGATGGTCTGCGTGGGAAAGTGCTTCTGCAAATTCATTGAAAAATGCTTTTGTGCGTGTGTAAGTATGAGGCTGGAATACACACCACAGTTCGTTGTGAGGGTAATGCGTTGCAGCCTTTAAAGTTGCTTTAATCTCCGTTGGATGATGTGCATAGTCATCAACAATTGTAATGCCGTCCAGAGTGCCCTTATATTCAAAACGACGGTCTGTTCCGGAGAACGAGAGCAGTCCTTTTTCAATAACAGGCATTGAAATGTTCAGAAGCTTTGCAGTTGCGATCGCAGCTAAAGCATTTGAAACATTATGGTCTCCGGTTACAGAAAGCTGGATATGGTCTGTGACATGTCCTTTCTCTACAAGGTCGAATGCAACACAGCCTTTTTCGTTGTAGCTGACATTCTGAAAACTATAATCTGCATCAGCGGAAGAACCATAAGTAATCACATTACAAGATAATCCGGCAAAAATTTCTTCATAATTCTGAATATCATGGTTGATGATTAAAGTTCCATCTTCCGGCAAAAGAGCTGCAAACTGATGGAAAGAATGACGAATATCTTCCAGGTCCTTGAAGAAGTCCAAATGATCTTCTTCAATGTTCAGAATAATCCCGATTGTCGGGAAGAAATGAAGAAAACTATTCGTGTACTCACAGGCTTCTGTGATAAATGTTTCGGATTTTCCTACACGGATATTCCCTCCGATAGCCTGGAGAATACCGCCTACAGAAATCGTAGGATCAACATCTCCTTCCAGTAAAATGTGAGAAATCATAGATGTCGTTGTAGTTTTGCCGTGTGTACCTGATACAGCAATAGATGTATCATAGTTTTTCATTAACTGGCCAAGTAATTCTGCACGAGTCAGCATAGGAATCTTGCGGGCAACAGCTTCCATTAATTCTGGGTTAGCTTTGTTGATCGCAGCAGTGTAAACAACACACTGAATACCATCGATAATATTCTCCGCCTTCTGACCGTAGAAAATGTGCGCACCATGTTCTTCGAGCTGGCGGGTAAGCGGAGACTCTTTTGAATCAGAACCAGTAACAGTAAATCCTTCTTCCAGTAAAATCTCTGCGAGACCGCTCATACTGATACCGCCAATTCCGATGAAATGGATGTGAATTGGTTTTTCAAAATCGATCTTATACATAAATTAGGTACCTTCTTTTACTTTTTTTCAAAAAGAGTCATAAAAAGACTCTATCCATTATATTATACTATATATGGAGAAAATTTAAAGAAGTTCTTTTTAGTAAAAATAAATAAAAAGAGTTAAATTTCCTTTATGAATTTGTAAAAAATGTGCACATGAAATGAAAAGTATGATATAATAAGTGCATCTAACTAGAAATGAGGTGACTACATGATTAAAAAGGAAATGATTGCCATGCTCCTTGCGGGTGGACAAGGCAGTCGATTGGGGGTTCTTACAGCGAAAGTAGCAAAACCAGCAGTTGCTTTTGGCGGCAAGTACCGAATTATTGATTTCCCGTTAAGTAACTGTATTAATTCGGGTGTAGACACAGTGGGTGTGTTGACACAGTATCAGCCATTACGCTTGAATACACATATTGGTATTGGTATTCCTTGGGATTTGGATCGAAATGTAGGAGGGGTATCAATTTTACCGCCGTATGAAAAGAGTACAAACAGTGAGTGGTACACTGGTACTGCAAACGCGATATATCAGAACCTGGAGTACATGGAGTCTTATAATCCGGACTATGTATTGATTCTTTCAGGTGATCATATATACAAGATGGACTATGAGGTTATGTTGGATTATCACAAGGCGAATAAGGCAGATGTGACAATTGCAGCAATGCCGGTTCCGATGGAAGAGGCAAGCCGTTTCGGTATTGTAGTGACAGATGATGACGGAAGAATCAAAGAATTTGAAGAAAAGCCGGAGCATCCAAGCAGCAATCTTGCATCTATGGGTATTTACATATTCAGTTGGCCGGTGTTAAGAGATGCTTTGGTCAAATTATCAGAGCAGCCGAATTGTGATTTTGGTAAACATATCATTCCATATTGTCATGAAAAAGGAGACAGGCTTTTTGCTTATGAATATAATGGATACTGGAAAGATGTCGGTACATTAAGTTCATATTGGGAAGCAAATATGGAGTTGATCGATATTATTCCTGAATTTAATCTTTACGAAGAATTCTGGAAGATTTATACAAATAGTTCTAACATTCCGCCGCAGTATATTTCAAATGAAGCTGTTGTGGATCGTTGTATTATTAGTAATGGAACAGAGGTATATGGCGAGGTACATAATTCTGTGCTGGGAGCCGGAGTAACAATCGGAAAAGGCAGCGTGGTTCGTGACTCTATTATTATGAGAGATGTTATGATTGGTGAGAATTGTGTGATCGAGAAAGCCATTATAGCTGAAGATACTGAAATCGGTAATAATGTAGTCATTGGCGTTGGAAGTGAAGTTCCAAACAAAGTAAAACCAAATATTTATAGTGGCGGGCTTGCCACGATCGGAGAAAAATCAAAGATTCCGTCAAATGTTCAGATCGGAAAGAATACCGCCGTTAGTGGTGTGACATCCATAGAAGATTACAGTGATGGAGTGCTTGCAAGTGGAGAGACATTAATAAAGGCAGGTGAGCGAGTATGAGAGCAGTAGGAATTATTCTGGCAGGTGGAAACAGCAGAAAGATGCAGGAGCTGACAGAAAAACGTGCAGTGGCTGCTATGCCGATCGCGACCAGTTATCGTGCGATTGATTTTGCATTGAGTAATATGACAAATTCAAAAATACAGAAAGTTGCCGTATTGACACAGTATAATGCAAGATCATTGAATGAACATTTGAATTCATCAAAATGGTGGAATTTCGGAAGGAAACAAGGTGGATTGTATGTGTTTACGCCGACGATTACATCGGATAATGGATATTGGTATCGTGGAACAGCAGATGCAATTTATCAGAATCTTGATTTCCTGAAAAAATGTCATGAACCATATGTTGTGATTACATCAGGAGATGCAGTGTACAAATTGGACTATAACAAAGTGTTGGAATATCATATTGCAAAGAAAGCTGATATCACAGTAGTTGTCAAAGAACTAGATGACAATGAAGATGCAACACGTTATGGTACAGTACGGATGAATGAATCTGCAAGAATCGAAGAATTTGAAGAGAAGCCGATGATTGCTCATTCACAGACAGTTTCTACAGGAATTTATGTGATGAGAAGAAGACAGCTTATCGACTTGATCGAACGTTGTGCAGAAGAAGAACGTCATGATTTTGTAAATGATATTTTGATTCGTTACAAAAATCTGAAAAAGATTTATGGATATAAAATTAGCAGCTACTGGAGCAATATTTCAACAGTGGATGCATACTACAAGACAAATATGGACTTCTTAAAACCGGAAGTCAGAGACTATTTCTTTAAACAGTTACCGGAGATATATTCTAAGGTAAGTGATTTGCCTCCGGCAAAGTATAATCCTGGAGCAGTAGTTAAAAATAGCCTTGTAGGAAGTGGTAGTATCATCAACGGTACGATTGAGAATTCAGTTATTTTTAAGAAAGTTTATGTTGGAAATAATTGTGTGATCAAGAATTCAATTATATTAAATGATGTATATCTTGGAGATAATACTTATATTGAAAATTGTATTGTTGAAAGCAGAGATACAATACGTGCAAATACCAGACATATAGGTGAGAATGGTGTCAAGGTAGTTGTTGAGAAAAATGAAAGATATGCCTTATAAAGAAAAGTGTTAATAGAATCATGCAGACGAGAAAGGAGACTAGAATATGCAGATCACAGATGTGCGCGTTCGTAAAGTCGCAAAAGAGGGAAAATTAAAGGCAGTTGTATCCATTACATTTGATGATGAATTTGTTGTACATGACATCAAGGTAATTGAAGGCGAAAAAGGTTTATTTATTGCGATGCCAAGCAAAAAAGCAATGGATGGGGAATATCGTGATATAGCACATCCAATTAACTCAGGTACTCGTGACAGAATTCAGAGTACAATTTTAGAAAAATACAAACAGGCTTTGGAAGAAGAACCAGAGGCAACAGTAGAAATCTAACCTTGTTGAACAAATAAAGACGACATGCAGCACATAGTAAGAATGCGTTGCATGTCGTTTTCGTTTGTGGAGTAATCTGAAAGAAATGCAGAACTAAAGATTTACAGCATAACAGGTTTCGGGCAAAAGAAACTCCAATTGTTTATGAGTACGAGGATGTTTTAAAGTAAGCCGGCAGGCAAATAATTGTAATCCATGAAAATCGGATGAAGGGTCTTCTGCGGTTCCGTATTTGCGGTCACCGACAATGGGGCAACCAAGATGTGACATCTGCACGCGGATCTGATGGTGTCGGCCTGTTTTAAGCGTGATTTCAGCAAGTGTAAAAGCATCTTTTTGTTGTAATACCTTATAATGTAATTCTGCTTTTTTTGCTCCAGGAGTGTCAGGCTCACAAACGGAAGAAGTGTTTGTGCGTCCGTCTTTTACAAGATAATCTATGCAGTCGCCTTCGTTTGAAGGGAGGCAGCCGGAAAGCCAGGTGCGATAATATTTCCCAAATCCTTCTGACTGAAGCTGGTGATTTAATTCTTTTGCTGCAAAAGGTGTTTTCGCAAAGACAAGCAGTCCAGTGACAGGCTGGTCTAAACGATGAATAACGGCAAGGTAAGGAGGCTGTTTGCTCTTTGTGTTGTGAGCAATGTGATTTTTTAAGATGCTTACCATATCCGGTGAACCGATACGTTTACTTTGTGTCGCGATTCCGGCAGGTTTAATACATACGATTAATTCGGAATCTTCATATATAATTTCTGGCTTCATAATATCTATCCCCTGTTCTTGACTTTTGGCAATATTCTGTCTAAACTGATTATCATATAAAAGAATCATCAGGTCAAGAGAGAGTATAATCCTTTTGAGAAGGAGTAGATGGAAAAATGAAAAATCAAGATTGGGAAAGGTTTGGGGAAGATATAAAAAGAAGTGTGCAGGATGCCGTGGATTCAGGAGATTTCAGTAGATTGAACCAGACAATAACGAATACGGTAAATGGAGCTGCAGATGCATTTGCGGACACAATGCGTAATGTGGGTGATCGGGTAAATCAGAATCGCAGACCACGTTACGGAGAAACTTTTTATGGAATGCCTCAATACGAAAAAAAGACACAACAAAAAAGAGCGAACAGTCAGAATGGGCAAGTAAATAATAGATATTCAACAGGAGGTTTCGTGACTCCGACAAAGCCTATGCTATATAGAAGTACCAGTGCAGCAAAAGTTGGTGCGATTGTGATGAGTGTATGCGGATACATGATGTCGGGATTTAATTTCCTTGTCTGTATTTCAGCGGTTATAGCACTGGTGGTGGGAGTATCTAATAAGGCAGGAGTACTTGCGGTAGCAATCATATTTGGGATACTTGGGATAGCGACGACATTGATCGGCGTGGCAGGTACGAAAAAAATAGGCGGAATCAAACGTTTCCGACAGTACTTACAGACAATGGGTGGAAAAGAATATTGTGATATACGTAAATTGGCAGAGTATGTTGGGAAAAATGAAAAATATGTTTTGAAAGATATAAAGAATATGATACGGAGAGGCTGGTTTATTCAAGGACACTTGGATACCCAGGAAAAATGTCTTATTTCAAGTCATGATGCGTATCGTCAATATACTGATATGATGGAACAGCAACAAGAACAAAAGGATACGTTAGAAAGACAGCAAAAAGCGGCGGAGGAAGAGCGTAAAAAGAAAGAAGAAAAAGGACTTACGCCGGAAGTACAGGAGATTGTTGAGGCGGGAGAAGAGTATATACGCAAAATTCATGAAAGTAATGATGCGATTCCGGGAGAAGAAATTTCAGCAAAGATTTCCAGAATGGAGATGCTGGTTGATAAAATATTTGACCGTGTAGAGGAGAATCCGGAAACAGTAGGAGATTTACATCGTTTGATGAATTATTATCTTCCAACAACGGTGAAGCTTTTAGAAGCATATGAAGAACTGGACAGACAGCCAATTCAAGGAGATAATATTTTATCTTCAAAAGATGAAATCGAAAAAACGCTGGATACATTGAATATTGCGTTTGAAAAACTGTTGGATGCAATGTTTCAGGATACGGCGTGGGATGTTGCCAGTGACATTTCTGTGTTGAAGACGATGCTTGCACAGGAAGGACTGACAGAGGACGGACTTAAAAAATAAAAAAATGGTTGCGAAAAGAAAAGAGGAAATGTTATGGAAAATAATTTTAAAGATTTTGATACAACGCCTACATTGACATTAGATCCATTTCAAACAGCAGAAGAGAAACAAGAACCGGCTGTGGTAGAAGAAAAGAAAGAAGAAGTTATAGCGGAAGAAAATGTTTTGTCAGAAGAAGAAAGGCAGATGGCGGAGAAATTTGCAGAGCAGATTGATCTTACAAATTCTAATATGATTCTGCAGTATGGAGCAGGCACACAAAAGAAGATGGCGGATTTTTCGGAAAGTGCACTGGAAAATGTGAGAACAAAGGATCTTGGCGAAGTGGGTAATTTGTTGAGCGGTGTAGTAAAGGAACTGAAATCTTTTGATGAAGAGGAAGAAAAAGGCTTTCTGGGAATATTTAAGAAAAGCTCAAACAAAATCACAGCAATGAAAACAAAGTATGCCAAGGCAGAGACGAATGTAAATCAAATATGTAAAGTGCTGGAATCACATCAGGTTCAGCTTATGAAAGATGTTGCACTTCTGGATAAGATGTATGAATTGAATCTTACTTATTATAAAGAATTAACTATGTACATTGTAGCCGGAAAGAAAAAATTAAATGAAGTCAGAAACGGAGAACTTCAGGATTTGTTGCAGAAAGCACAGACAACAGGACTTGCAGAAGATGCACAGGCAGCGAAAGATTTAGATTCTATGTGTAATCGCTTTGAAAAGAAATTACATGATCTTGAGCTGACTCGCCAGATTTCGATGCAGACAGCACCACAGATCAGACTGGTACAGGGAAATGATACGTTGATGGTAGAAAAAATCCAGTCTACGATTGTGAACACAATTCCGTTATGGAAGAGTCAGATGGTACTTGGGCTGGGCGTAGAACATTCTGCACAGGCGGCTGCAGCACAGCGTGAAGTGACAAATATGACAAATGAACTGTTGAAGAAAAATGCAGAAAAATTAAAGATGGCAACGATAGATACAGTGAAAGAGTCAGAAAGAGGAATCGTTGATATCGAGACATTAAAACAGACAAACGAATCCTTGATCTCTACATTAGATGAGGTGATGCATATTCAGCAGGAAGGCCGTGAAAAACGAAAAGCAGCGGAGCAGGAGATGCAGAAACTGGAGTTGGATTTGAAACAAAAATTGTTGCAGATCCAGAAGTGATAAGCGGCGGAAATGCAGTTACTGTTCACTCCCGTGTCAATCACTACGCTGATTGACACGGAGGATGCACGTTTTACCTTGAACGGCATCTCGCCCATCGCCAAAGGCGATTTAAAATGGCGAGATGCGTTTGCCTATCTTGACATTTTTGGGTAATTCGGGTAAAATTGCAACGATATGTGATATGAGCGTTGAACAGGGTTAGTATATGTTGGAAACGGCACAGAGAGGGAATCATTTGCTGGGAGATTTCTGCGGAGATAATATAGAACCTGCCTGGGAGCTTCTGTATGAAAGTACAGCGTGAGTCAGCGTTAATGACAGATAAAGAGAATCACAACAGTGGTTAATTAGGGTGGTACCGCCGAGAACTTCGGTCCCTTTTCGTTTGGAAGGGAATGGAAGTTCCCGGCGTTTTTTATTTCCGAAGGCAGGTGCATTTTTAGAAATGAAAAATGTATTCCGATAAAAATAAAATAAAAAGAAAGGGAAGCAGCAATGGCAAAAGAAAAGAAATTAGTACAGTCAATTACAGCAAGAGATGAGGATTTTGCACAGTGGTACACAGATGTTGTACGCGAAGCAAAGTTATGTGATTATTCAGGAGTAAAAGGATGTCTGAATTATCTTCCGAATGGCTATGCAATATGGGAAAATATCCAGGCAAATCTTGATAAGAGATTTAAAGAAACAGGAGTGCAGAATGTATATCTTCCTGTTTTGATTCCAGAGTCATTACTTCAGAAAGAGAAAGATCATATTGAAGGTTTCGCACCGGAAGTTGCATGGGTAACAAAAGGTGGCGAAGAGCCTCTTCAGGAGAGATTCTGTATCAGACCTACATCAGAAACATTATTCTGTGATGTATGGAGCAAGACAGTGCAGTCTTATCGTGATCTTCCAAAGGTTTGGAATCAGTGGTGCTCTGTATTGCGTTGGGAAAAGACAACAAGACCATTCCTTCGTTCAAGAGAATTTTTATGGCAGGAAGGTCATACGATCCATGCAACATATGAAGAAGCAGAAGAACGTACATTAATGATGCGTGATGTATACAAAGATTTTGTAGAAAATGATCTTGCTATTCCACTTGTTACAGGAAAGAAAACACCAAGCGAGAAATTTGCAGGAGCAGAAGATACTTATACAATTGAAGCACTGATGCATGACGGAAAAGCTCTGCAGTCAGGTACAAGCCATTTCTTTGGAAATGCATTTGCAGATGCTTATGGAATCAGTTACTCAGATAAAGAGAACAAGCTTCACAGTGTATATGAGACATCATGGGGACTGTCTACACGTATTATTGGAGCAATCATTATGGTACATGGTGATGACAGTGGTCTGGTACTTCCACCACACATCGCACCGGTTCAGACAAGAGTAGTTCCGATTGCCCAGCATAAAGAAGGTGTCTTAGACAAAGCAAATGAATTACTTGCAGCATTAAAGGCAGCAGGATATCGTGCAGAGATTGATGATTCAGAGAAGAGCCCTGGATGGAAGTTCAGTGAGCAGGAGATGCTTGGAATCCCTACACGTATTGAAATCGGACCAAAAGATATCGAAAACGGACAGGTTGTCATTGTACGTCGTGATACAAGAGAAAAGATTGTGGTTGCTTTAGATGAAATCGAAACAAGATTGTCAGAAATTCTTGAGGACATTCAGAAAGCACTTTTTGAGAAAGCAAAAGCATTTAGAGATTCACATATTCACACAGCAACAAACATGGATGAGATGAAAGACATCGCTGAAAACCAGATTGGATTTATCCGTGCAATGTGGTGTGGAGATGATGCTTGTGAAGAAGCAATCAAAGACCAGACAGGCGGGGTGACATCAAGATGTATTCCAGAAGAACAGGAAGAAATTTCTAATGTATGTGTATGTTGCGGAAAACCTGCTAAACATATGGTATATTGGGGAAAAGCATATTAAGATTTACTGCATCCTCCGTGTCAATCACCTTGTTGGTTGGCACGGAGGATGTACATTTTAAAATAATGCTGAAAACCCCTTGACTTTTCGCTGAAAACATACTAAACTAACAAGCGTGCACACGAGCATACTATGTTTTTGTGCGCTAAATTACAAAAGATAATATGAATTTATTATCTGCAACCCCTCATTCTCATAAGAGATGAGGCAACGAAATCATAGGAGGTGAAAAAGAATGCCAACATTTAACCAGTTAGTTAGAAAAGGACGTCAGACTTCTGAAAAGAAATCTACAGCACCAGCTCTTCAGAAAGGATACAACTCACTGAAGAAACGTGCAACTGATGTATCTGCACCACAGAAAAGAGGTGTTTGTACAGCAGTTAAGACAGCTACACCTAAAAAACCTAACTCAGCTCTTAGAAAGATCGCCAGAGTTCGTCTTTCTAACGGAATCGAAGTAACAAGCTATATCCCAGGAGAAGGACACAACCTTCAGGAACATAGTGTTGTTCTTATCCGTGGAGGAAGAGTTAAGGACCTGCCAGGTACAAGATACCACATCGTTCGTGGAACACTTGATACAGCAGGAGTTGCTAAGAGAAGACAGGCTCGTTCTAAATACGGCGCTAAGAGACCAAAAGACGCTAAATAATAGAACGCCTTAGCAAAGATTGTAACTAAACAGTTAAATCGTATCACAAACAGAACTATGATTAATCGTAGGTTGCGGATTTTATAGAGTCCGGCGGCCACGAGCACATGCAATGCGATTTCCATAGAGAGACACATGTGAGTACCGATGAATTAATCCCGGCGTAATGCCGAAAATCATGATTAAGGAGGGAAGGACCGTGCCACGTAAAGGACATACTCAGAAAAGAGATGTATTAGCGGATCCAATATACAACAATAAAGTTGTTACCAAACTTATCAACAACATCATGCTTGATGGTAAGAAAGGTGTAGCACAGAAGATTGTATACGGAGCATTTGAGAGAGTTGAAGAGAAGGCTGAGAAGCCAGCAATCGAAGTATTCGAAGAGGCAATGAACAACATCATGCCAGTACTTGAGGTAAAAGCAAGACGTATCGGTGGAGCTACTTACCAGGTACCTATCGAAGTTAGAGCTGACAGAAGACAGGCTCTTGCACTTCGCTGGATCACATTGTATTCACGTCAGAGAGGCGAGAAGACAATGGAAGAAAGACTTGCAAATGAAATCCTGGATGCAGCTAATAACACAGGAGCATCTGTGAAGAAGAAAGAAGATATGCATAAAATGGCAGAGGCTAATAAAGCATTTGCTCATTATAGATTCTAATAGGAGGCTACAATGGCTGGAAGAGAATATCCATTAGAGAGAACTAGAAACATTGGTATCATGGCTCATATCGATGCCGGTAAGACTACACTGACAGAGCGTATTCTTTACTATACTGGTGTTAACTATAAAATTGGTGATACTCATGAAGGTACTGCTACTATGGACTGGATGGAACAGGAGCAGGAAAGAGGTATCACAATTACTTCAGCCGCTACAACATGTCATTGGACATTGGAAGATCACACAAAGCCAAAGGCTGGTGCTCTGGAACATCGTATCAATATCATTGATACTCCGGGACACGTTGACTTCACTGTAGAGGTTGAACGTTCACTTCGTGTACTTGATGGTGCTGTAGGTGTTTTCTGTGCTAAAGGTGGTGTAGAGCCACAGTCAGAAAACGTATGGCGTCAGGCAGACACATACAATGTACCAAGAATGGCGTTCATCAATAAGATGGACATTCTTGGAGCTGATTTCTACAATGCTGTAGAACAGATTAAAACAAGACTTGGTAAAAATGCAATTTGTCTTCAGTTGCCAATTGGTAAAGAAGATGAATTCAAAGGAATCATTGATTTGATGGAAATGGAAGCTTATATCTACAATGATGAGAAGGGCGAAGATATTTCTATTACAGAGATTCCAGAAGAAATGAAAGATGAAGCAGAACTGTACCACACAGAGTTGGTAGAGAAAATCTGCGAGCTTGATGATGATCTTATGATGATGTATCTGGAAGGTGAAGAACCATCTATTGATGATCTGAAAAAAGTTCTTCGTAAAGCTACATGCGAGTGTACAGCAGTTCCAGTATGCTGCGGTACAGCATATAGAAACAAAGGTGTTCAGAAACTTCTGGATGCTATTATCGAATATATGCCAGCTCCAACAGACATTCCTCCAATCGAGGGTGTTGATGAGGATGGTAACGAAGTTGTAAGACATTCTTCAGATGAAGAACCATTCTCAGCTTTGGCATTCAAGATTATGACAGACCCATTCGTAGGTAAGCTTGCTTATTTCCGTGTGTATTCCGGATCTATGAACTCAGGTTCATACGTATTGAATGCAACAAAGAATAAGAAGGAACGTGTTGGACGTATCCTTCAGATGCATGCTAATAAGAGACAGGAACTTGACAAAGTATATGCAGGTGATATCGCAGCTGCTATCGGATTTAAATTCACTACAACAGGTGATACAATCTGTGACGAGCAGCATCCTGTAATTCTTGAGTCTATGGAATTCCCAGAGCCTGTTATCGAGCTTGCTATCGAGCCTAAGACAAAAGCTTCCCAGGGTAAACTTGGTGAATCTCTTGCTAAACTGGCTGAAGAAGATCCTACTTTCCGTGCTCATACAGATCAGGAAACAGGACAGACAATCATCGCTGGTATGGGTGAGCTCCACTTAGAGATTATCGTTGATCGTCTTCTTCGTGAGTTCAAGGTAGAAGCTAACGTAGGTGCACCACAGGTTGCTTACAAAGAGTCTATCACAAAAGCTTCAGATATCGACAGCAAGTATGCTAAACAGTCTGGTGGACGTGGACAGTACGGACACTGTAAAGTTAAATTCGAGCCAATGGATGTCAACGGTGAGGAGACATACAAGTTTGAGTCTACAGTAGTTGGTGGATCAATTCCTAAGGAATACATCCCAGCTGTAGGTGAAGGTATCGAAGAAGCTATGAAATCTGGTATCTTGGGAGGATTCCCGGTAGTTGGAGTTCATGCTACAGTATATGATGGTTCATACCATGAGGTCGATTCAAGTGAAATGGCATTCCACATTGCAGGATCTCTTGCATTCAAGGATGCTATGAAACAGGGAGCACCAGTTCTTCTGGAACCTATCATGAAGGTTGAAGTAACAATGCCAGAAGAATACATGGGAGATGTTATCGGTGATATGAACTCTCGTCGTGGACGTATCGAAGGTATGGATGATCTTGGCGGCGGTAAGATCGTTCGTGGATATGTTCCATTGTCAGAAATGTTTGGATACTCTACAGACCTTCGTTCTAAAACACAGGGACGTGGTAACTACTCAATGTTCTTCGAGAGCTATGAGCCAGTACCAAAGTCTGTACAGGAAAAAGTATTATCAAACAAAAACGCATAAATTGTTATAAAAACGCTTGAAAATCGGCCGGCTTTGAAATATAATCAAAGTTAGCCGAGTATAAAAGCGGATATAATAAGTAAATGCCTGAATTCAGGTTATATTTTCAAGGAGGACATTCAAAATGGCTAAAGCTAAATTTGAAAGAAACAAACCACATTGTAATATTGGTACAATCGGTCACGTTGACCACGGTAAAACAACTCTGACAGCTGCTATCACAAAAGTTCTGTCTGAAAGAGTTGAAGGTAACGCAGCTGTTGATTTCGAGAACATCGATAAAGCTCCAGAAGAAAGAGAGCGTGGTATCACAATTTCTACAGCTCACGTTGAGTATGAGACAGCAAAACGTCACTATGCACACGTTGACTGCCCAGGACATGCTGACTACGTTAAAAACATGATCACTGGTGCTGCTCAGATGGATGGAGCTATCCTTGTAGTAGCTGCTACAGATGGTGTTATGGCTCAGACAAAAGAGCATATCCTTCTTTCTCGTCAGGTTAACGTACCATACATCGTTGTTTTCTTGAACAAATGTGATATGGTTGATGACGAAGAGCTTATCGAATTAGTAGAGATGGAAGTTAACGAAGTACTTGAAGAGTATGAATTCACAGATTGCCCAATCATCAAAGGTTCAGCTCTGAAAGCTCTTGAAGATCCAATGGGACCATGGGGAGACAAGATCATGGAACTTATGGATACTGTAGATGAGTACATTCCAGATCCAGAGCGTGATACAGACAAACCATTCCTTATGCCAATAGAGGACGTATTCTCTATCACAGGACGTGGTACAGTTGCTACAGGTAGAGTAGAGCGTGGTACACTTCACGTTTCTGATGAAGTAGAAATCATCGGTATCCACGAGGACGTTAAGAAAACTGTTGTAACAGGTATCGAGATGTTCCGTAAACTTCTTGATGAGGCTCAGGCTGGAGATAACATTGGAGCACTTCTTCGTGGTATTCAGAGAACAGAAATCGAAAGAGGACAGGTTCTTATCAAACCAGGTACAGTAACATGCCACAAGAAATTTACATGCCAGGTTTACGTATTAACAAAAGATGAAGGTGGACGTCATACTCCATTCTTCAACAACTATCGTCCACAGTTCTACTTCAGAACAACAGACGTAACAGGTGTTTGCGAGCTTCCAGAAGGAATCGAAATGTGCATGCCTGGAGATAACGTAGAGATGACAGTTGAACTGATTCATCCAGTAGCTATGGAAGAAGGACTTCGTTTCGCTATCCGTGAAGGTGGACGTACAGTAGGTTCTGGTACAGTAGCTAAAATTATTGAGTAATCATAATCTGATTTAGATTTAATATTCGATATCAAATCCCTAGAAACTTTATGTTTCTAGGGATTTTTTATATATTAGGAAAGTGCTCTTTCCTAATATATAAAAACGCTCCGCGAGGATGTGCACTGCGGTGTATAAGGAAGATGTCGCAAGCGACCGCCGCAGGCACCAGAATGTGCCAAGGCACATTCTTTAGTCTTTTTAGATAGAAATTGTTATGATATAATAAAAAGAAGAATGACTACAATTCAGAATGGAGGAAGAAATCATGCTTAATTATCAGAGAACAATTCCAACAAAACTTTATTTTGGTAAAGGTCAGATAAGCCACTTAGAAGAGGCATTAAAATCATTTGGTAAGAATGTGCTATTGACATATGGCGGAGGCTCTATCAAGAAAATAGGACTATATGATGAAGTGATGAAGATTTTGAATGAAGGTGGGTTTCATGTTACAGAGTTAAGTGGCATTGATCCAAACCCACGTATAGAATCAGTTACAGAAGGCGTAAGAATATGCCGTGAGAAAGATATCGATGTGATACTCGCAGTCGGTGGCGGAAGCACTCTTGATTGTTCGAAGGCAATTGCTGTCGGAACATATTATGAGGGTGACGACATGTGGGAGATGGTTGTGAATGCAGAAGGAATTGCTGAAAAAGCAGTTCCCCTTGTAACGATTCTGACATTAAGTGCTACAGGCTCGGAATATGATGGAGGCGGAGTTATCTCCAATATGAATACGAATCAAAAATTAGGAAGATCATATACTTATCCGGCTGTGTCAATCTGTGATCCAACGTATACTTTTTCAGTTTCTCCGTATCAGACAGCAGCAGGTTCGGCTGATATTATGAGCCATATTATGGAAGATTATTTTTCGAGAACAGATGACAGCGATTTGTCAGATGGTATTGCGGAAACAATTCTTCGTTCAGTGATGAAAAATTGCCCAATTGCAATAAAAGAGCCGGATAATTACAGTGCAAGAGCGAATTTGATGACAAATTCTTCCATCGCATGTTCAGGAATACCAGCTTACGGCAAACAGGAGACGGGGTGGCCTTGTCATGCTATGGAACATGAATTGTCAGCATTTTATGATATTACTCATGGAGTAGGACTTGCCATTCTGACACCAAGATGGATGCGTCATATTCTTGCAAAGGACAGTACTGCTACAGGAAGATTTGTAAAATTTGCAAGAAACGTAATGGGCTTAGACGGCGAAGATGAAGCGAAGCTTGCATTAGCAGGTATTGATGCCCTGGAAGAATATTTTAAATCTACGGGCATTCCGATGACACTTACAGAGCTTGGAATAGATGAGGAGCATTTCGAAGTAATGGCAGATCATGCGAATGAAGGCGGATATTTAAAGGATGCATATGTGGCGTTGACAAATGAAGACATTATCCAGATTTACAAAGCATGTTTATAAGTGGATGTAGATGTGGTAAAAATTAAAAGTATACTAGGAGAGTAAAAAATGACGGTAACAGAGATTGCAAAGCTTGCCGGTGTGTCAAAAGCTTGTGTGTCAAGATATTTTAATCATGGATATGTAAGTGAAGAGAAGAGAAAAAAAATAAAAGAAGTTATTGAGCAGACAGGATATGTTCCTAGTAAAAAAATGCAGTCGCAGCTACAAACAGTGAAACCAACAATCGGAGTAATTATTCCAAAGATAAATTCGGAGAGTATATCGCGGGTTATTGCCGGAATATCCCAGGTTTTAAATCGTGAAGGATATCGTATGTTGCTCGCAGATACAGAAAATAGTATAGAGAAAGAAATCCAGTATTTGCAGTCATTTAAGCAGGATAATCTGGCAGGAATCATATTTAGTGCTACGATTATTACAAAACAGCATCTTGAATTGTTACAATCGTTGACAGTTCCGATTGTTATTTTGAGCCAGAATGTGCCGGAGTTTTCGTGTGTGTATCATGATGATTATGGGGCTGCGGCTGCGATGACAGAAAAGCTGATCGGGCTTAAAAGAAAGAACTATGGAGCAGTTTTGGTTACTTCCGAAGATAAAGCGGCAGGAGATGCGAGATGCAATGGATTTATGGATACGATGAAGAAAAATCATATTCAGCTCAATGATAAAGCAATTACGTATTCTGACTTTTCGTTGGAGTCAGGATATGATGCTGCAGAAAAACTCTTTTCACAGGCTCCGGATACAGAGGCTGTTTTCTGTGCAACAGATACGATTGCAATTGGAGTAATACAATATTTAAAAGGAATTGGAAAGCGGATACCGGAAGATGTTGCAGTTACTGGAATCGGGCATTCGCGTATGACAGAAATTATATCACCAACAGTGACAACAGCACATTTATTCTATAAATCTACAGGGAGCGAAGGCGCTGATATGTTGATAAAAATAATTGACAGTGGAATAGATATGAAAAATAAATTGAAAATGGGATTTGAAGTGATACAGCAAGAGTCGTGTTGATGTGAAACAAAGAAAGATGAAATATAAGCTAAATATGAAACAGCGTTTCATATTTAGCTTTTTTCGTACAATTTTAAAAAGTGCGATTGATTGTTAAAAATCAAGAAGAACTGTGAAAATATAGTAATACATCTGTCATAAAAATATGAATTTGGCATTATGCATAATTTTCAATGTGAAAAATTATGAAATAATTCTAATTGAAAATATGAAACAATGTGGTACAATATGAAATGGATATGAAACAAATATAAAAATATATAAAACATGAAGGAGGTATTCAGGTGGATTACAGAAAAGCAGCATCAGAGGTTATTCGTTTGATTGGTGGAAAAGATAACATTGTATCAGCAGCACATTGTGCAACAAGATTACGCATGGTAATTGCCGACAACAGCAAAGTTTCAAAAGAAGCACTGGAAGAAGTAGAGGGAGTGAAGGGTGTTTTTGAAGCGTCCGGACAGTTGCAGATCATTTTCGGGACAGGAGTAGTAAATAAGGTTTACGATGAATTTATTGCAATCGCCGGAATTTCAGCAGCAACAAAAGAAGATGTTAAGAAAGATGCGGCAAGCAAAGGAAATCCTTTCCAGCGTTTTATCAAGACACTCGGAGATATTTTTGTTCCAATCATTCCAGCGATCGTAGCATCAGGTTTTTTGATGGGAATTATGGAATCATTAAATTTCCTGATTAATAATGGATATATTTCTATGTCAAATGAAAGCAGTCTTTTTGTTTTGGCAAATATGTTCTCAAATACAGCTTATGTATTTCTGCCTGTATTGATTGGATTTTCGGCAGCAAAAGTATTTGGCGGGAATTCATTTTTAGGTGCTGTTATCGGTATGATCATGGTTCATCCGAATTTGCAGAATGCATGGACAATGACAGGCGGAGTAGAACAGTATCTGGATGTATTTGGTCTTTGGAAAGTTCCGCTTGTTGGTTATCAGGGACATGTTATTTCAGTAATCATTGCAGTTTTTGTTATGGCAACAATTGAAAAATGGCTGCATAAACGAGTACCGGCAATGTTTGATCTGTTTGTTACACCGCTTGTATCTGTTTTTGTGACAGGATTTTTGACAATGACAGTGATCGGACCTGTTTTCAACTTTGTGGAATCAAGCATTATCAACGGAATTCAGGCATTGATCACAATTCCTTTTGGAATCGGTTCATTTGTAATGGGAACATTATATGCACCGACAGTTGTAACAGGTATTCATCATATGTATACAATTATTGACCTGGGACAAATCAAAGAATTTGGCTGTACATACTGGCTTCCACTTGCATCAGCAGCAAACATAGCACAGGGTGCCGCAGCGTTGGCAGTCGCATTAAAAACAAAAGACCAGAAATTGAAAGCAATGGCATTGCCATCTTCTTTATCAGCATTTATGGGAATCACAGAACCAGCTATCTTCGGTGTAAATATGAGATTTTTCAAACCATTTATCTGCGCTTGTATCGGTGGTGGATGTGGAGCGATGTTTGCATCAATTACATCTCTTGGAGCAACAGGAACTGGCGTGACAGGTATTTTTGGAATCCTTCTTTGTCTGAATACACCTGTTAAATATATTTTAATGTTCTTAATTGCAGCAGGTGTCGCATTTGTTCTTACATGGATCTTCGGATACGAGAATAAAAAAGAGGACGATAAAAAAGTAGAAAAGGATACTTTGAAAGAAACAGTGGTAAATAGCGCAAATGATGATAAAAAAGTACTTTCTCCGGTAGAAGGAAAAGTTGTTGGATTATCTGAAACAGGAGATGAAACATTTGCTTCTGAAGTATTAGGAAAAGGAATTGCAATTGAGCCGGTAAAAGGTGAAGTATATGCACCATTCGATGCGACAGTCAGCACACTTATGGGGCATGCAGTTGGTCTTGAAGGAAAAAATGGAGTGGAATTATTGATTCATATTGGGGTTGATACAGTCCAGTTGAATGGAAAATATTATACATCGCATTGCAGTGAAGGTCAGGAAGTAAAAGCGGGTGATTTGCTTATGGAGTTTGATATGAAAGCAATCAAAGAAGCGGGATTTAAAACAATCACACCGGTTATTGTTACAAATACAGATGATTTTGCAGATATAAAGGTGGAACATGAAGGGGAGATTCTCGTGGGAGAGACGCTTCTTGATATAACAAAATAAAAGAGGATTAAAACGTGAAAAAAGATTTATTATATCAGAAAATCAAAGTAGCCGAAGAACTTGCACTTTCCAAAATGAATAACGATAAATTCAGACAAGGGTATCATTTGATGCCTTTGTCTGGATGGATGAATGACCCGAATGGTCTATGTTTTTATAAAGGAAATTATCATGTGTTTTTTCAACATAGTCCATTAGACGCTAATCGAGGCGATATTTTCTGGGGGCATTATACAAGTAAAGATTTATTGAACTGGAAAAAGCATCCGACATTTTTATATCCGGTAGATTCATGGGATATAAATGGAGTATATTCAGGATCTGCACTTGCGGAAGAGGATGCACTGTATTTATATTACACAGGAAATGTAAAGCATCCGGGAGATTATGATTATATTTATGAAGGGCGTGGTCATAATGTAGGGCTTGCGATTACAAAAGATGGAATTTTGCCGGATAGTAATCAGTGCATTTTAGAAAATAAAGATTATCCGGATGATTTGAGCTGCCATGTCAGAGATCCAAAGGTCTGGAAAATGGATGGAAAATACTACATGGTACTTGGTGCAAGAACGCGGCAGGACAAAGGTGAGTTATTGATTTTTGAATCAACGGATAAATATAATTGGAAGCATATCAATGTAATTAAAACAGAAAACGATATGGGATATATGTGGGAGTGCCCGGACATTTTTTGCGTAGATGGACAATGGATCGTGATGACGTCTCCACAAGGGATGCAGCCTCATGATGATATTGGTCAAAATGTGTATTCTTGTGGATATTTTCCTTTAAAAGGTGATTTTAGAGGAGAATATGAATTGGGAGAATATCATGAAGCGGATATGGGATTTGATTATTATGCACCGCAGACTTTCGAAGCACCGGACGGACGGCGCATTGTGATTGGCTGGATGGGAATGCCGGATGCAGATTATATCAATCCTACAACTGAAAATATGTGGCAGCATTGCATGAGTCTTCCAAGAGAATTACATTGGGAAAACAATAGGCTGATGGCAAGACCTGTTGAGGAATTGAAAGCACTTAGGAAAAATGAATTTAATTTTGTATGTGAAAAGCAAGTTGGGTTAAAGTCAGAAAAATACAGTGAGTTTATTTTTGAAAATCAAGGTGCTGCGTTGGAAATTCAAATCGGTAAAGGTGTTTGTATTAGTTGGAGAGATGGCGTGGTTAAACTGGTAATGGACGAAAAAACAGGTGCCGGACGTACAGAACGCTTTATAAATCTTCCATCGCTGAATAAAATACAGATTTTTATTGATGCATCTTCGATAGAAGTGTTTTATAATGAAGGTGAGTATGTTATGAGTACACGTTTTTATCCTGAGCAGCCGGAAGAGATACAAGTATATGGCTGTGGTAATGGTGTGCTGTATGAACTTGAACCAATGAAAATTCAGTGGAAGGAATGATTGAATATGAAAAAGTATGATGTAACAGCACTTGGAGAATTATTGATTGATTTTACGGAAAACGGAGTGAGTGGTCAGGGTAACCCTCTTTTTGAAGCTAATCCGGGTGGGGCACCATGCAATGTTCTGGCTATGTTGACAAAGCTTGGGCATAAAACAGCATTTATTGGGAAAGTCGGAGATGACTTCTTTGGAGAGCAGTTAAAAGAAGCAATTGAGGAAGTAGGAATTGATTCAACAGGATTGTGTATGGACAAAGAAATTCATACAACACTTGCGATGGTACATACTTATCCGGACGGTGACAGAGATTTTTCTTTCTACCGTAATCCAGGCGCTGATATGATGTTGAAAGAGTCTGAAGTAAAAGAAGAACTGATCAAAGAGTCGAAATTGTTTCATTTTGGAACCTTGTCAATGACACATGAGGATGTGCGAAAGGCAACAAAAAAAGCCATTCAGATAGCAGAAGATGCAGGAAATATCATTTCTTTTGATCCAAACCTGCGTGAGCCTTTGTGGAATTCGTTGGATGAGGCGAAAGAACAGATTTTATATGGACTTTCTCATTGTCATATTTTAAAGATTTCTGATAATGAAATTCAATGGCTGACAGGTCAGGAAGATTATACAGATGGAGCGAAGTGGATTTTAGAAAGATACCAGATTCCATTGATTCTTGTATCGATGGGAAAAGAAGGAAGCCGTGCTTATTATGGCGGGAAAATGGTTGAAGTAAAACCATTTATCCAGAAAAATACAATTGAAACAACGGGGGCAGGAGATACGTTCTGTGGCTGTGTATTGCATTATATTTGTGAGCATGGACTGGAAAACCTGACAGAAGAAAATTTATTTGAAATGTTGCAGTTTGCAAACGCGGCAGCTTCAATCATTACAACAAGAAAAGGTGCACTTCGTGTGATGCCGGAAGAAAAAGAAATTGCCGGATTATTAGGATAATGGTTTTGACATTTCTAAAGAGACGTATTATTTTTCGTGTCTTAAAGGAGTTAGATAAATGACAAAATTTACAGAAATGATTCGGGATTTATTTGAAGAGACAGAGCAGAAACAATTGGCAACGTTTGACGAATCCATAACCAACCCGGATAATGTAGTGATATACGAACAAATACAATATGGTGCAGAAAAGCAATGGAATACATTAGATATATACAGACCAAAGGACAGTGTAGGTGAATGCCTTCCAATATTGGTGAATGTCCACGGAGGAGCCTGGATGCAGAGTTCAAAAGAGCGATACAAATATTATTGCTGGAAACTTGTGCAGAAAGGCTTTGCTGTGGTTAATATCAATTATAGACTTGTTCCGCATGCGTATTTTCCGGCACCTGTTGAAGATTTAAATACTGTAATGACCTGGATTTTGGAGCATGCAAAAGAATATAATATGGATCCGTCTCATATTTATGGAACAGGTGATTCAGCTGGCGCCCAGATATTAGGGCAATATGCCGCAATCAGTTCTAATGAGAAGTATGCCGGGCAATTTACATTTCAGATACCGAAAAAAAATGTGTTTGAGGCAATTGTATTAAATTGCGGAGTATACCAGGTAAATTACGAATGCAGACGATCTGACCTTGTTCGAATGATTGCATTTGAATATTTGAATTTAGAAAATAAAAATCCAGAGCAGATAACAGAAGAGGAATACCACTCGTTGTATGAACAGAAAATAGATTTGTTTGAATTTGGCAAATATGTTACATCACAGTTTCCGGATACTTTGCTTGTGACATCTGAGACAGACTTTGTGAAAATGCATAGTCTTGAATTGATGCGCTATTTAATGGAACAAAATGTTAATGCCAGATTGTATATGTGTGTTTCAAAAGAACATGAATTAAATCACGTGTTCAACATCAATTTGAAGCTTCAAGAAGCAGAGCGGTGCAACAATGAGGAAATGGAGTTTTTGATATGTCATACAAAGCAAAATTAATCATAGCGGATGCAGAACACATACTTCAATACGAGAAAAAGATACTCTCTCAGATAGCACCTCAATATGTGAAAAAATACCGGGAGCATAAGATTGAGGAAGACAAAAAACAAGAATTAATGGCAGGATATCTGTTGAAAATGTACTTAAATATTGAGCATGAAGAACAGCTTATCATAAATGAAAATGGAAAACCATTTCTTAAAGCCGGGGAGCCTTTTTTCAATCTGTCACACAGTGGTAACTATGTGGTACTTGCAATTGCGGATTGTGAGATAGGTGTAGATATAGAACATATTATGCAGTGCCATGAAGCAACCGTAAAGAAAGTATACTCACCTCGAATGCAGGAAGAATTAACTGATTTATCGGGAGAAGAAAAAAATGAGAAATTCTCACAGCTATGGACGGAATTTGAAGCAAGATTAAAGTTAAAAGGAATCGGATTTGAAGAAGGCTGGAAAGAGCTTCGAGATATGAATTGTTATATAGATACCAGAAGAGTGGAGAATTATTTTATTAGTGTCGCAACGGAAGAAGAAATATTTCTTGAGGTAATATTTAAATCGATATAGACTATTAAAGGGGAAATAAGTAAATGCAAATTTCCCCTTTTTTCTTCTTATATTTTTTATAGTGTTAATTAACAATATCCGCTGTTGAAAATCCTCTTTAAGACTATTCTAATAATATGGGAACAATTTCAACCGATTCTCACCGGAACGATCCGGTTTCTTTAAAGTGACTTCACCGGTAGCGGCCCATTCAACACCGCGTACAAGCATTGTAATGAAGTTAAATCGATCCAGAGCCTCCCAATGACCGATTGATGTGACGAATACACGCCCTTTTCCGTATGTATTTGTCCAGATAACAGGAGTATATTCATTGACTCCAGGCATATTCTCAAGCTTGCCGTCCGGAATCTCAACAGGATGATGAGCAGGTGGAAAACCTGGAATACGATAATTTTCTACGTCATCATAAACAGATGCCAGAACGTGCACATCAGCTTCAGGATGAATGATAAGCTGTGTAAACAGATCATCGAATACATTCATCCATTTATTATCAATTCCTTTGGTGATTGGATGATTTTCATCCATCGTTTCTACATAAAAGTCATCTTTCGGGCAGCGTCTGCAGCCTTTGTCCATAGAACAGTATCCTCCAAGGAGTTTTCGCCATTCATCAGGCCAGTCAGAATCTACCCAGATTGAGGAATGATAGAATACGATACCTTTTCCTTTGGCAACAAAATCATAGATGGTAGACTCTGTCTGTTCACCGAAGCGGCGGGCGTGGTCGGTCGGCCATGTTTTACCATCATAATCAACAAACAGAACATCATAGGGCTCTAAAAAAGCCGGAGTGATATTGCGGAATTCTTCTACGATAGCAACGTGGAATCGTCCGGTGGCTTCCATAAGATCGCGTAGGCGCTGTGTGATTTTACGTCCTTGATGCTCGGCTGTAAGCAGGCCGGTTACTAATAATACGTTTAATTTATCCATAAGTACATCTCCTTATAACTGGTAAAATGATTGCTGCCACCCTATATTGTTTCATATCATATAGGGAACAATATAGGGTGGCAGCAGTTGTTTTAGATTATTTATTACTCATCAAGTTCAAAGAAAAGTGTTGTATATCTTCCCATATCGTGAAAAACAGGACGTACCCTTACAGGAAGTTTATCTGTGATTTCCCTAGCCTTCTTTTTGTTGATGCCAAGAATAACGGCATTGATGGAAGGACCTTCGTCTAATTTTACTTCACCACAAACATACTTTAATCCTTGATCTTCAAGTTCAAGTCTTGCATTTAAAGCACCTGTAAATACAAAAGTAATTAATTCGCCTTTTCCGGACAATTCAGTCCATTCTGTCTCGTGATAACCACAAGAATTACATGCATGATGAGGTGGAAATTCAATCGCACCACATTCTTTGCATTTCTTTGCATAAATTTTTCCGTCTTTTAAACCATTCCAGAACTTTTCTACAACATGTTCCGGATTCCAGAATTCTTCTGTGCTGATTCTATTCAAATCCATGATAATCCTCCTTTAGAAATTGGCTCTCAAAATCGTTGCACGGACATTCTGTGCACCGCCGAAACCTCTTAAGAATGTATGCTTAGGCATTTTTTTGACCTGACGTTCTCCGGCTTCACCGCGCATCTGAGTTACAGCTTCAAATACGTCGGCCATTCCGGATGCACCAAATGCATGACCATAAGAAGTGCGGCCTCCATTTGTATTCATCGGTTTGTCACCATCAAATGCAAGACGTCCGTCTAACGCATATTTCCATCCTTCACCTTTTGGTAGATATCCAATCTCTTCTGCAGCAAGAAATGCAGATGATCCGATAAAATCATTTACGAATACTAAATCCATGTCATCAGCAGTAAGTCCGGTCATTTCAAATACCTGACGGGCAGCCTCAGCAGTGGCTTTTTTCTCAAGATGTGGAACGATAGCATCCAGTACAGAAGCACCTGTTCCTAAAACTTCGATTGGTTTATCCGAGAATTTGTGTGCGATTTCAGTAGGAACTACGATACAGCAGGCAGCCCCATCAGCTACACAAGAATCACTGGATGTTCTTAAGTATTGAGTCATTTTTGGATTGTGAGGGGATTTCATATACTCCCATACATCATCATATCCTGCATCTTTAGCAAGCTTATCATAAGGTGTTCTGCGGATGGCTCTAGGGCAAAGTTCAGCAGCACGGCGGAAATGATATGCCTGATGATTCAAAACATCATCAATCTGTTCAGCAGACAGATGGTTTTCTTTTGCATAGAAATTAATCCAGTCATCGTGATTCATACCAGGACCGCCACCGAGATATCTTCCGTATGCACGGTCAAAGATAGAATCCAAATCCGGGAAAAGAACTTCTGTGGTAAGTGCTGTACGCATGTGGTCAGGAGTATTTCCGTCAGGCATGCCTGTTCCTTGATCGCAACAGCCTGTAAGGACAACATCATACGCACCACTGGCTACAGCAAACACAGCTTCTTCCAGCGCAATGTATCCGGTGCAGCAGCCTTCTGAGTGGGAGAGAGAACCTTTTCCTCTCATGCCGAACCAGTCAGCAACCTGAAGATTTGGGGTAATACAGTTATTTAGCACATGTGGATTTGCAGAACCATGGAAGAAATACTGCACATCACGTGGCTCAACGTGAGCATCTTTCATTGCATCCAAAGCAGCGTATCCAAATAATTCTCCGTTGGTAAGTCCTTTATATTGAGGATTTGTAACTCCGTTAAAAAATGGTGTTGCACCAACTCCGACAATGGAAACACTTCTCATATTTTTACCTAGTTTTACATTGTGTACCATAATGCCACCTCTTACATCTCTTCCATAACGAAGTCTGCCAGATCGCCGATTGTTTTATACTTTCCGAATCTTGCAACAGGAATCATTACATCAAAATCATTTTCAATGGATGCACTCATAGCTACACGCTGTGTAGAAGCTACACCTAATTCCTCTGCGATATCTGTGTTTTCATTGATTTTGTCTGCATCTGCATGAAAAGCCATTGCAGCATATTCAATTAATTTTGAAATTACTTCTTCTCTTGTCATATTTCGTCCCTCCAAAGATTTAATAGTTTATAAATTTATTTTATAACTGAAAATAGGAGAGATACTAGAACACTATTTTGGAAAGTGTATAAAAATATTATTCGTTATCTTCAGGAATGTTCATTTTAATATCGAAATCCGGTCTGGTAGATTGAAAATAATGAAGATAATTAGCACCGACACGCATCGTATTTAAGAGATTGAGAATATCAGTTGTCGAAAGAACATCCGCCTCATCCTCTTCTTCCAGCCAGTAACGGGCTGCAAGGAAATGCATCTCAATCAGGAGATTTGTGAAATAACGGCGAAGGGTGTCATCAGGCAATCCATCATCATCCATCATTTGATTAATATGTTCAGATAGGATGTTTTTCAATTTCTTCATAAAATAAACATCCGAATGTTTTGGGTCAAGCATGACGGCAATTTCCTTTTTGTTTTTCTTACAGAATTTAAACCAGGCAGTCATAAGCTGCGGTGGAGCATAATCAAAGCTGTCTTCAAATTTTCCTGTGGAACAAGAAGAGGAAGGCTGTGACTTTGAAGCGGCATTATAAAAGCGATTGACGTCATCTAAAAGAGTGTTTTCAATTTGCTCCATTAAATCATAGATGTCGGAATAATATTGATAAAAAGTACCACGAGTAATATTTGCCTGAGCACAAAGCTCTTTGACTGTTATTTTATCCCAGCATTTTGATGGGATTAGCTTTAGATATGTATCGATAATGTTCTGTTTTGTCTGTTCTGATTTTGGCTTTTTGGTAATTATGTCTGCCATAAGCCGCCTCCTTTACAAATTGATTTTTTACAGAAATAAATATGTAAATATTATATCTCAATCGCATTTTTTTAGCAAGGAATGAGAAAGTACGTGGAAAAGTACATTCCTTGTCTTGACATTTTTAAAGCAAACATTCAGAATAGTAGAAGTATAGGAAATATGTAACTAAAATAAGAGAAAATGAGGAGCTAAAGATTATGAGAATTGGAATTGGTAATGATCATTCTGCGCTGGAGCTGAAAGCAGAGATTATTGAGTTCTTAAAAGAGAAAGGTCACGAAGTTGTTGATTATGGAACAAAAACTTCGGAAAGCTGTGATTACCCTGTTTATGGAGAAATCGTTGGAAGAGCGGTTGTTTCAAAAGAGGTTGATTGTGGTATTTTAATCTGTGGAACAGGACTTGGTATTTCACTGGCAGCAAATAAAGTAAAAGGTGTACGTGCAGCTGTATGTAGTGAACCATATACAGCAAAGATGTCACGACTTCACAATGATTGTAATATTCTTGCGTTTGGGGCAAGAGTAGTCGGCGCTGAGCTGGCAAAAATGATTGTTGAGACATGGCTGGATACAGATTTCGAAGGTGGAAGACACCAGAGAAGAGTCGATCTGATCATGGATATCGAAGAAAAGAACGAGTAATTTTACGGCCAGAGTTACGCGGGATTAAAAAACAGAGAAAATTAAGAAAGACTTCATGTATGATGATATGCTGCTTGTCAGGCGGACAAAGCAAATATCATATACATGAGGTCTTTTGTAATTATAAGATGGTATTTAATATATCTTCAAGAACATCTTCTACACAGTCTGTAACATAAGTTGCGTGGTAAGAGACACCGGGAGCACAGTTGGACATTGCATAGCTTGTACCGACATACTGAAGCATCTCAATATCGTTGTACTGGTCACCGAAAGCAATACATTCTTCCGGTTTGATATGAAGTACATCCAAAAGCTTAGAAAGGGCAGTGCCTTTATTTGTGCCAGGAGCAATAAAATCAATCCAGATATTACCGGAAGTGACAACCTTTATCTCAGAACCAAACATATCTTGAAGATATTTGAGATATTTATCAATAATATGAGGCCCATCTATCATATTACAGATTGCGATTTTTAAGATAGGTCCGTCTACGGAGCGAATATCGTCAACGATTGTTGTCGTATTATGCATTACATTTACGATATGATTTACAAAATCAGGATGTACATCTTCAATAAAGCAAGAATCTTCACGGGAAACAACAATATCAAAATTGGCTTCTTTCTTTATTTCGTTCAAGATTCTTGAGCAAAGCTCCGGGTCGATTGTGGAGCGGGAAATAACCTCACCGTTATGAATGCATACGGAACCATTCTCTGCGATATAAGAAATATCATCTTTTAAAGCATGAAATACACGGCGTTCATTGTCATATTGACGTCCACTGGCAGCTACAAAGTGGATTCCTTTCTGAGTAAGTTGTGAAATCAAATCAATGGCGCGTGGTGTCAATTCCTGTGCTTCATTTTGTAATAATGTGCCGTCTAAATCACTGGCGATTAATTTTATCATAAATAATTCCTCCGAATTGTAGATTTTTACTTGTGAACAGTAACATTTTACTTCATTTTATATTTTTTGTACACAACATTTTGGGTTGTATCTCGGAAAGAAAAAGAATATAATAAAACATGAACTTGAAAGAGAACCTTAAGAGAAAGATTATAAATGGGGTATTAATTATGGGAAAATATTTCGGAACAGATGGATTTCGTGGAGAAGCAAATGTTGTATTAACAGTAGAGCATGCATTTAAGGTAGGACGCTTCCTGGGATGGTATTTTGGACAGGAGCATCAGGCTCGTATTGTTATTGGTAAGGATACAAGAAGAAGTAGTTATATGTTTGAATATGCACTGGCAGCAGGACTGACTGCGTCAGGTGCAGATGCTTATCTGCTTCACGTAACAACAACACCAAGTGTTTCTTATGTAGTAAGAACAGAAGATTTTGACTGTGGTATTATGATTTCAGCAAGTCATAATCCGTATTATGATAATGGAATCAAAGTAATCAATGGTCAGGGACATAAGCTGGAAGCAGAAGTAGAAGCGAAGATAGAGGCTTATATTGATGGAGAAAGCGGTGAAGTTCCACTTGCAACAAAAGAGAATATTGGACGTACTGTAGATTATGCAGCAGGAAGAAATCGTTACGTAGGACATTTAATTTCAATTGCAACACGTTCATTCAAAGATAAAAAAATTGGATTAGACTGTGCAAACGGAAGTTCATCTGCGATTGCAAAGAGCGTATTTGATGCATTGGGCGCTAAGACATATGTTATCAGTAACGAGCCGAATGGTGTGAATATCAATACAAACTGCGGATCTACACACATCGAACAGATGCAGGCATTTGTAAAAGAAAAACAGCTGGATGTAGGATTTGCTTATGATGGAGATGCAGATCGTTGTATCGCAGTAGATGATAAGGGTAATGTTGTAGATGGAGATTTAATTCTCTATATATGTGGAAAATATTTGAAAGAACAGGGAAAACTGGTTGGAGATACAATTGTTACAACAGTTATGTCTAACTTGGGTCTGTACAAAGCTTGCGATAAGATTGGTATGAAATATGAGCAGACAGCAGTTGGAGATAAATATGTATATGAAAATATGCTTCAGAACGGATTTATCCTTGGAGGAGAGCAGTCAGGACATATTATCTTCAGCAAACATGCGAGAACAGGTGATGGTATATTGACATCTCTTATGATTATGGAAGTAATTATGGAGAAAAAACAGAAATTATCTCAGCTTTGTGAGGAAGTGAAGATTTATCCACAGTTATTACAGAATGTACGAGTGGTAGATAAGAAGACAGCAACAGAAAATCCAAAAGTACAGGCAGCTGTTGAGAAAGTAGCAGAGGAACTTGGAAGTGACGGAAGAATTTTGGTTCGTGAGAGTGGAACAGAGCCAGTGATCCGTGTTATGGTTGAAGCTGCAACAGATGAGATTTGCCAGAAATATGTAGCACAGGTTGTTGATGTGATCAAAGCAGAGGGACTGGAAGCATAGGCTTGAAGGCTTCATATGTGTTCAATAAAAGGATGGTGTTTACCTAAAAGTGTGGTGAACACCATCCTTTCTTTTATGTGGTCACAATCCAGGTCTGATAACCAGACCGGCGAAGTCTCTGTTCCATTGCGACAGCCTGATCCAGAGTTTCAAAATCGCCGACACGTATCCGGTAGAAACCATCTTTTTCTTCAATTTCTGCAGGAAAGTCCATTTCCAATAACTCGTTTAACATGCGTTCTGCATATGCCGGATTTCGATAAGATGCAACCTGTACATGAAATCTTTGTGGTTTAGCAGAGGCATTGAGCTGATTGAGTGTATCTAAGATACCAGATGCGATTGCCTGTGCAATGTCAGAGAAATTTTCATCAAATAATTGATTGTCAGTTTTTGAATTGATGAATCCAACTTCTACAAGCACCGCCGGCATTTTTGTGCGTTTCAGTACGACCAGATTTGGACGTGCCTTGACTCCGAGATTAACAAATCCCACCATTTCTAATTGCTCATTGATATTTTCAGCCATTTGTAATTTGATTCCAGAGAGACTGTAGACAAGAGACTCGATGCCGGATACGACATTGTCGGTAGGAAAAGAATTGCGATGGATAGAGATGAAAAAATCTACTCCTGCATTGTTGGCTTTCATCGCTTTCTCATATGGTGTTTCGTAAATATCGGTTGTTCTGGTATATTCTACATCGATGCCGTCATTTTGAAGAATTTCTCCGATTGCAAGAACGAGCTGCAGGGTATCGTCTTTTTCCTGACGGCCGTTATATACAGCACCAGGGTCACGACCGCCATGACCGGCATCCAGCATAATTGAATAAGGCATAAAGATACCTCATGTGGGAAGTTTCTATTTATAGTATGCAAGGCATAGAAAAAGGTTCGCAAAATGAAAAAAGCAGTCATTTGCAAGACTGCTTTAAAACATATATTTTATTGTGTTGTATGGGAATTTAATTGATTGTCAATATCTCGTCCAGTATACATTACTCTAAGAATTGTTACAACCTTTTTATCACTATCCGGAATATAAAGTACCACATAATTATCTACAGGTAATATATGAAGTCCACGAGTTTTCCATGATTCTTTTTCATATTGTCGATAACGCTGTGGCATCGTATCCAGACTTAATATTTGTTCTTCTAGATGATCAAGTTGTCTGCTTGCATTTTCCGGCGATTGTAATTCAAAAGCAATATATTCAAAAATTCCTCTCAAATCACTGTCAGCCTGTTCGGATACTTGAACTTCATATATCATAAGTTATAATCCTTGCGAATGTCAGCAAAGGCTTTCTTCACATTTTTTGTCCGTCCGACCTGCATATCCGCATATCCTTTCTCTAATTCTTCAGTGAACTCTGCTTCTGATAATGTATTGATGTTAACAGGTCTTGTAGACGGTATTTTTACTTCAAAAGGAAGTCCGCGTTGCAAGATAATTTGTTTATAAAACATATTGATAGCACTGGAAGCAGGGATACCAAGTGTAGACAGGATGCTTTCTGCTTTTTCTTTGACGTCTGGTTCGATTCTTGCATACAAATTTGCTGATTTTGTAGCCATATAAAACATCTCCTTTCGCGAGTAGAATTTTAATTTATCTATATTATATGAAAATGTACACACAATAGCAATACATAATTTATATAGAATGTATTTTGACTTCATAATATTTGCTAAATCAATTCAATTTTCCTGTTGAGAACAAACATAAGAGTAACCCAATTGCTCCGATTACAATAAACAATAATCCAATTCCCGCAGATTTTTTGCGTTTTTCCATAAGAGCCTGCTGAGCCTCATCCATAGATTGTACCGGATAACGTCTCCTTCCAATCAGATACAACAATAATCCACTGGAATTATTTCCATTTGCTGACAATAGTCCTAAGAGTTTCGGATGCTTTAATCCTCTTGCGGTGGCATCCATGACCGTTAGTTTATAAAGTTGATATGTCGTTTCAATACCGCCGACTACTGCGGCTGCACCAAATATAACAGATAAAACGATATTCCATTCCATAATAAAATCCTCCTAAATATGTTTGATAATTTGATAAAGTAATGTTGCTGAACTGATAATAGCGATACAGAATACAAGTATTAAATAGTAGCTATTATTCGGCAGGAACATATTTAAAGTGATAAGAAGTATCACGACAACAATATTAAGACTGATTGCGCCGATTAACTTTTTGTTACTCTTTACAACATTTGTGCTTTCTTCCAGATGTTCGATCATTTTGCTATCCCCTTTCAATAAATCATCAAGACTGATACAGTAAAGGTTGCTCAATTCAATAACACTAATGATATCAGGATATGATTTTTCATTTTCCCAGTTTGAAATAGTCTGGCGGGATACGTTGATTTTTTCTGCAACGACTTCCTGTGTGAGCCCGGAATGAACACGAGCGTCCTTTAGTTTTTGTCCGATTTCCATATTTGTTGTTCTCCTTTCGGGAATATCTTTTCATAGCTTCAAATAAATGTCTATCAAATGTCTTTTACATCTGTGATTTTGCATGTCAAAATTGTTTTACATGCTTTAGGGCATAGAAAAAGGTTCGCAATCAAATTACGAACCTTCTTAATTATATGGAATATATTTTATTCTAATTAGATTCTGTATTAGTATCATCTACTGAATCAGATGTCTCGTTCTCTTCTGTGGAAGTATCATGAACAATCTCCGGCAAGTAGACATGTACCAACTCTACTCGGTTTTTGTCCAGTTTCTCTACTACCATACGAATACCGTCTTCGGTAGTGAACTCATCGCCGACTTCCGGTAATCGATCCAGATGCTCAATCATAAATCCACCGAGGGAATCAAAGTCTTCGGATTCCAATTCCTGATGTCTGACATCCAGTTTCAGACGATCGTTCAAATCAACGAGACTGACAGAACCTTCAATGATATACTCTAAATCGTTTATCTTACGAATGAAATCTTCTTCGTTCTCATCGTATTCGTCATGAATCTCGCCGACAATCTCTTCCAAAATATCTTCCAGTGTGATAATACCTGCAGTTTCGCCATATTCGTCTAAAACAATCGCAATATTAATGGATGCATCACGCATCTCAACGAGTAATTCAGAAATATTCTTATATTCATAAGTGAAATAAGCTTCTCTCAAAATATCGCGGACTTTGAAATGTTCTCTGTCGTCAAAGAGCAACAAATCCTTCATGTTAATCGTACCGATCACGTTGTCTGTTGTATCTTCATAAACAGGAAGGCGGGTAAACTTATCCTCTTTATAAATGTCAATTAATTCAGCGTATGTATTGTTCACATCGGCAAATGTTACGTGAACACGAGGAACCATAACATCTTTTGCTTTCGCATCACCTAAGTCGAACACATTATATATCATTTCCTTCTCTTCTGATTCAATGACACCATCTTCGTGGCTGACATCTACGATTGTACGAAGTTCGTCTTCTGTCATTGCCTGATTGGCTTCATCCGGATTGATTCGTAATAATACGAGAATACCGCGTGAAAATAAGTTCACAATAAAAATGAACGGTGTCAGGATTGTCATTAAAAGGTGAATGACCCTGATATAAGAGAGAGAAAACTTAACAGCACGAAGTGTTGCCATACTCTTAGGAGTAATCTCTCCAAATACAAGAATCAATACTGTCAGTACAGCTGTGACAATACTGACCATGTATCCACCGAAACTGTAAGCCAATGTAGTAGCCAGAGAAGAGGCAGAAATATTAACAATATTGTTGCCAATCAAGATTGCACTGAGCATCTTTGTCTTCTGGTTTTCAATAACATCCAGAACCAATGCTGCCCGCTTATCTCCGTCATCTGCCATAGAGCGCATAGTAATCTTGCTGACAGTTGTTAATGCCGTCTCAGCAGAGGAGAAAAATCCTGATAAAAATAATAAAATAATAAGTACTATAAATTGTATCGCGTCACTCGAGTCCAATGTTTTAATCAACTCCTTTGAAATCTATTTTTAAATACGAGTACACGAATCTAATATACATCATTTCTATGAGTTTTGCAACACCTGTAGGCTTTGTATAGTTGAATTTCAGCACAAAGTATTGTATTATGTAAACTGTTTAGAGCTCCTCATAGAGCGAAAAATGAGAGGAAGATAATTAGATGAATATATATGAAGAATTATGTAAGATTGTTTCTGAAGATCAGATTTTAAAAGACGAGCCGATGGATAAGCACACAACATTTCGAGCCGGCGGCAAGGCGGATTATTTAGTGATGCCTTCAAATGAAGAACAGGTACGGGATTTGGTGTTGTTATTGAAAAAGGAAAATGTTCCTTATTATGTGATGGGCAATGGAAGTAACCTGCTTGTCAGAGATAAGGGATTTAAAGGTGTGATCATTCAAATCGCACGCAAGATGAATCAGATCCGCGTAGAAGGCGAGACGATTTATGCACAGGCAGGAGCTTTACTTTCAAAAATTGCAGCACAGGCATTGGGAGAAGGACTGACTGGTTTTGAATTTGCATCAGGTATTCCGGGAACCTTAGGTGGTGCAGTGATGATGAATGCGGGTGCATATGGTGGAGAGATGAAGCAGGTTATTGTGAATGCATGTGTGTTAACTTCAGCAGGTGAGATTGCTGTAATTCCGGTAGATTTGATGGAACTGGGATATCGTACCAGTGTATTTGCAAAGAATCAGGATATTGTATTGAGTGCACAGCTGAAACTGGAATATGGAAATGAAGCTGTTATCCGTGAGTACATGGATGAACTAAAAGAACAGAGAGTGAGCAAACAGCCGTTAGAATATCCAAGTGCAGGTAGCACATTTAAAAGACCGGAAGGATATTTCGCAGGAAAATTAATTCAAGATGCAGGACTTAGAGGTTTTCAGGTTAGTGGAGCCCAGGTGTCAGAAAAGCATTGTGGATTTGTAATCAATAAAGATCATGCAACAGCGACAGATATCTTGTCATTGATGGAGCAGGTGTCTGATAAAGTAGAGGCAAAATTTGGCGTACGATTGGAACCGGAAGTAAAGATTATTGGTGAAAAATAAAAGAGGTATGAAGATGAAATTAGTAATTGTGACGGGTATGTCAGGAGCAGGAAAATCAATTGCATTGAAGATTCTGGAAGATTTGGGCTATTTTTGTGTCGATAATCTTCCGATACAGCTGATGCCAAAATTTGCAGAGATTTTGACAACTCCAAATTCAGAATTGAAGCAGGTAGCACTTGGGATTGACGTGCGAAGCGGACAGGCTTTGGATGGATTAGAAGAACAGCTGAATGCGATGGATAAGGCCGGGATCGATTACGAGATACTGTTTTTGGATGCACAGGACGATGTCCTTGTGAAGCGTTATAAAGAGACAAGAAGACAGCATCCGCTTGGAGGAGCCGGTCATATAGATGTCGGGATTGCAAAAGAGCGTGAGAAGATTTCGTTCTTAAAGATGCGTGCAACCTATATATTAGATACAAGTAAGATGCTTACAAGAGAGTTGAAAAAAGAGCTGGAGCAGATTTTTGTAGATGGCAAAAATTTTAAAAATCTATATATTACGGTAATGTCATTCGGATTCAAATATGGAATCCCACAGGATGCGGATTTGGTTTTTGATGTACGTTTTTTACCGAATCCATATTATATCAGTGGATTGAAAGAAAAAACAGGAAATGACAGAGAAGTGCAGGAATATGTGATGAACAGTCCGCGGGCAGAAGAATTTTTAAAAAAGTTTACAGATTTGATTCAATTTTTGCTGCCAAATTATATATTAGAAGGAAAAAACCAGTTGGTCATTGCAATTGGATGTACAGGAGGAAAGCATCGTTCTGTTACTGTGGCAAATGCATTGTATCAGGTTGTGAAGCAGGATGAAAATTATGGTGTTCGTATTGAACACCGAGATATTGAGAAAGATGCTATTACAAAGGCAAAATAGAGGTATAACATGTCATTTTCGGGAAATGTAAAAGAAGAACTGTCAGAACACTGGAGCAGTGCAAGACACTGTCAGATTGCAGAACTGGCAGCAATTCTTGGACTATGTGGCTCGATCATTATTAATAGTAGAAATGAATATCGGGTAAAAGTACACACAGAAAACAAAGCGGTTGCAAGAAAAGTCTTTACATTGATTAAAAAAACATTTAATATAGAGTCTGATATATCAATAAGGAGAAACATTCAAAAGCAAAGCGTATCGTATTCGGTTGTTGTAAAACAGCACCAGGATGCACTTCGAGTATTACAGGCGGTTAAGTTGATAGATGAACATTTGGATGGATTTGAAGAGGTCCGGATTGTGAATCCTATCGTAGTACAACAGACCTGCTGTAAGAGAGCATTTATTCGGGGAGCATTCTTGGCAGCGGGTTCCATGAGTGATCCTAAGAAAGCATACCATTTTGAAATTGTGTGTGCTGCAGAATCAATGGCAGAACAGATACGGGAATTAATGAGCAGCTTTTCAATGGATGCAAAGATCGTCCAGAGAAAGAAATCATATGTCGTATATCTCAAAGAAGGCTCACAAATCGTTGATATATTGAATATTATGGAAGCGCACGTTTCGTTGATGGAACTTGAGAATGTACGAATTTTGAAAGAAATGCGCAATACAGTAAACCGAAAGGTGAACTGCGAGACGGCAAATTTGAATAAAACCGTATCAGCAGCGGTTAAGCAGTTGGAGGATATTACATATCTAAGAGATACGATTGGATTAGAAAAGCTGTCAGAGGGATTAGAGGAAGTGGCATTAGCCAGACTTTCGCACCCAGATGCATCATTAAAAGAATTAGGAGCTCTTTTGTCGCCGCCGGTTGGGAAGTCAGGAGTGAATCACAGACTTAGAAAACTGGGAGATTTGGCAGAAAAGGTTAGAAAAGAGCAAGGAGGAGTATTATGATTGAAACACCAGTTATCGTGAAACATGAAAAAGGCTTAGATGCAAGACCTATTGCTTTGCTTGTACAGGAAGCAAGTCAGTACGCAAGCAAGATCTTTATTCTGGTTGATAATAAGAAGATTAATGCAAAGAGCATCATGGGTATGATGAGCTTGAATTTATCGGATGGTGAAGAAGTAACTGTTTTGACAGATGGGGAAGATGAAGTGAAGGCAGCAGAGGGAATTAAAACATTTCTTGCAGAAGTAAAATAGAAGGCATCTTTTGTTCGGATAACAGATGTGAACAATAGTGAAGTATTCACGAAAACAAATAGAATATAAAAAGAGGTTGTGTGTAAAGCACAGCCTCTTTTATCACCTGCAGAAATTCTGATAAGAATATGTCAGCTTCGCTGATCAGAATCACGGGCCAAGTCTCACGGATGTTCGACTTGAACAGATTTCAGCAGGATGTTTTGGCAACTTAAAAAGTGGAAAGGAGCGGATGAATATGAAGAAACTATTATTTATTTACAATCCAAACGCAGGAACCGGTATGTTAAAACCCAAATTGGCAGATGTCCTTGATATATTTACCAAGGCAGGTTATGAAGTTACAGTGTACCCGACACAGCGTTATCACGATGGACTTGCTAAGACTTTATCTTATACAGGCGATTATGATCTGGTAGTGTGCAGCGGAGGAGATGGAACATTAGATGAAGTCGTGACCGGTATGGCACAGAGAGATAAGAAAGTACCGATCGGATATATTCCGGCCGGAACGACAAATGATTTTGCAAGTAGCCTGCATATTTCAAAGGATATGCTTGGAGCAGCCGACACAGCGGTAAATGGAGTGCCATTTCCATGTGATATCGGTCATTTTAATGATGATTATTTCGTATATATTGCAGCTTTTGGGCTATTTACGGATGTATCATACGAGACAGATCAAAATATGAAGAACGTTCTGGGACATCTGGCATATGTACTGGAAGGAACAAAGCGTATTTTCAATATTCCTTCTTACCATATTAAAGTGACACATGACGGAGAGACAATCGAAGATAATTTTGTGTATGGAATGGTGACAAACTCCAGATCAGTAGGTGGTTTTAGAAGTATTATCGGGAGAAATGTAGCGTTTGATGATGGTGTGTTTGAAGTGACATTGATTAAAACACCGAAGAATCCGATTGAGTTGAACGAAATCGTAGCGGCATTGCTGGTAAAACAGATTAATTCGGATCATATGTATTCTTTCCGTTCCGGTCATGTTAAGTTTGAATCGGAAGAAGAAATTCCATGGACTTTGGATGGAGAATATGGTGGAAGACATGATGAAGTTATTGTGGAAAATCTGAAACAAGAATTGGAAATTATGGTAAAACCGACTTCAATCGGTCATTTGGAACGAAAAAAAGAGTTGGTCCGCCAGGAAGAAGAAAGCGAAGAACAGTCGTAAATTTACAGGATGATAGCTTCTTCATATTGAAAAAATAAAAAATATAAAAAAATGAAAAAAACACTTGCATTATGTGAAATAGTGTGATAAAGTATATCTTGCTTGCGGGTGAGAAATAAACAAGCAGGCAAGATAATTAAATAAGGCTCCGTGGTCAAGCGGTCAAGACGCTAGCCTCTCACGCTGGAATCAGGGGTTCGATTCCCCTCGGAGTCACTAAAGAGTGGGTTGTTACTCAAAGCAGGCAAAACCGGATTTTTAGACATAGAATATGAGTTCTATTCTGAAAATCTGGTTTTTTCTATTTCTGCGAAATATAGATTTGGGGATTCAAGTCGAACGTCTGTGAGACTTGGCGCGTAGGGATAGAATATGAAGGACTGTATCTGAGGAAAACAAGCTCTGCAATTAAGATTTTTAAAGTATAAGGAGGAATGGGTTATGAAGATTATCAGAACCAAGGATTACGAAGAAATGAGTCGAAAAGCAGCGAATTTAATTTCCGCACAGATTCTGCTGAAGCCTGACTGTGTATTAGGGCTTGCAACAGGATCTACTCCAATTGGTATTTATGATCAATTAGTTGAGTGGTATAAGAAAGATGATTTAGATTTCTCCACAGTTAAGACAGTGAACTTGGATGAATACAAAGGCCTGACAAGAGACAATGAGCAGAGTTATTACTATTTCATGCATCATCATTTGTTTGACAGAGTAAACATTGACGAAGAGAATACACATGTACCGAACGGAAAAGTTGAGAATGGTGATGAAGAATGTCTTCGTTATGAAGCATTGATCGAATCTATGGGGGGCGTCGATCTTCAGTTACTTGGATTAGGAAGAAACGGACATATCGGATTTAATGAGCCTGCAGCAGATTTTCCAAAGATCACACATTGTGTAGATTTGACAGAAAGCACAATCGAAGCAAATAAGCGTTTCTTTGCTTCAGCAGATGAAGTGCCAAGACAGGCTTACACAATGGGAATTGGGACAATTATGAAAGCGGACAAGATTCTTGTTGTGGCAAATGGAGAAGACAAAGCTGATGCAGTTGCAGCGATGGTACAAGGTAAAATCAATCCGGAGGTGCCGGCATCTATACTCCAGCTTCATAATAATGTAATACTTGTAGCTGATGAAGCAGCACTTTCTAAATTAAAATAAAACAACGAACAGTGTTAAAAAAATAACAAATTGTTAAAAATAAGATGGATTTCGGACATTTTATTGTGAGAATTAGAGATTGTCTTTTTTTACATGATGGGCTATAATGGTTACAGATTTAAAAGAAATAGTACTTGCTGTAATCGGGCAAGCCTTAAGAAGTGGAGGAAAGAAATATGTTAGTATCAGCAACAGAGATGCTTCAGAAAGCAAAAGCAGGACATTATGCAGTAGGACAGTTTAATATCAACAACTTGGAATGGACAAAAGCAATCCTGACAACAGCAGAGGAATGCAAATCACCAGTTATCCTTGGTGTATCTGAAGGTGCTGGAAAGTATATGACAGGTTACAAGACAGTTGTTGGAATGGTTAAAGGTATGATGGAAGAACTTGGAACTACAGTTCCTGTAGCATTACACCTTGATCATGGTAGCTATGAAGGATGTCTGAAGTGTGTAGAGGCTGGATTCTCATCAATCATGTTTGACGGATCACACTATCCAATCGATGAGAACGTTGCTAAAACAACAGAGTTAGTTAAAATTGCTCATGACAATGGTATGTCTATCGAAGCAGAAGTAGGATCTATCGGTGGAGAAGAAGACGGAGTTATCGGTAGAGGTGAATGTGCAGATCCAGAAGAATGTAAGAGAGTAGCAGATCTTGGTATCGACTTCCTTGCAGCAGGTATTGGTAATATTCATGGTAAATACCCAGCAAACTGGGAAGGACTTAGCTTTGAAACTCTGGATGCAATCCAGCAGAAAACAGGTGATATGCCACTCGTACTTCACGGAGGAACAGGAATTCCGGACGATATGATTAAGAAAGCAATCAGCCTTGGAGTAGCTAAGATTAACGTTAATACAGAGTGTCAGCTTTCATTTGCAGCTGCTACACGTGAATACATCGAAGCAGGAAAAGATCTGGAAGGAAAAGGATTCGACCCAAGAAAACTTCTCAAACCAGGTGCAGACGCAATTGCTGCTACAGTAAAAGAAAAGATGGAACTGTTCGGATCAGTTGGAAAAGCTGAGTAATTTTAGTTCCTGAGTATATGAGATGATTTCTCGTAAATAAAGAAAAAACATCGGTCCCGGCAAATGTCGGTACCGATGTTTTTTTATATAATCTTGATATTATCATAATTCTGATAAACTTTAGATAAATTGGAATCTGTCAAAATGATACAGTCTGTAAAATCAGCAAATGTAACAGAAGAAACAACTCCAAATTTTGAACTATCACAAAGAATATAAGATTCTTTGCAATGAGCGAAGGCAGATTCTTTTACCTTTGCTTCTTGAACATCCGGAGTTGTGCAGCCCTGTTGGATTGTCAGTCCGTTGCTGCCAAAAAATCCTTTTGTAAAATGAAATTTCTGTATTGCTTCACAAGTGTCAGCTCCAATTAATGCTTCCGTATGCATCTTTACCATTCCACCCGGAAGATAAACTTCGAACCCACGATTGCAGAGTTTTCGTGCATGGGCAATCGCATTTGTTACAAACACGGCTTTAGAAGCCGAAATATATTCGATAATATATCCGGTCGATGTGCCGGCATCAAGATATACAACATCTTTGTCAGTGATTAGTGAGGCAGCATATTGTGCAATTGTAATTTTAGAATCACGGTTTAGAATTTCGCGTTCAGAGACGGAAATATCCTTCGTGATTTCCTTTGAGGATGCAAGTGCACCACCATGTACCTTTACTAATAATTGTTTTTTATCCAATTCTGTAAGATCTCTTCGAATTGTAGATTCAGATGCATCAAAAAGTTCCATTAATTCTTGTACGGTTGCTTTTCCATTTTCATTTACAAGCTTTAAAATCGCATTTTTTCTTTCATCAATCAGCATAATCCTTCGCCTCCTTCGTTTCGAATGAATGATAATGACGGATTTTGATTCTTATTTCATTATAGAAGAATCAAAAATGAATGTCAAACAAAGGGAGATGAGCATTTTGCACGAAAACAAGGATTGAATTTTGTCTATATTTACATGAATGAATATGACCGAAACTGATTGACAATGACTGAAAACGAGAATATAATCAAAGCATAAATCAAATCTCGTCAAAAACATTTAAAAAACGTCATAAGAAGGCAGGAGGGAATAATGAATGGTTTATATAGTAACATTTAACCCATCACTTGATTACATTGTGAATGTTTCTGATTTCAAATTAGGTCAGGTGAACAGAACAGAAAAAGAAGTGATGTTTCCGGGGGGAAAGGGAATTAACGTATCCATCGTTTTAAAGAATCTTGGAATGGAAAGTACAATCCTGGGATTTACAGCAGGATTTACCGGTGAAGAGATTCAGAGAAGAGTCAAAGAAATGGGATGCGTAGAAAAACTGATTCCTATCGCAAATGGCTATTCAAGGATCAATCTAAAACTTCGTTCCAACGAAGAGAGTGAGATCAATGGTATGGGACCGGAAATCGGAAAAGAAGATATCGACAAGCTTTATCAAATGTTAGATACATTAAAAGCAGGAGATGTACTTGTTCTTGCAGGAAGTATTCCGGCATCTATGCCATCTACAATGTACAGCGACATTATGGAATATCTTCAGAATAAAGAAGTTATGATCGCAGTAGATGCAACAAAAGATTTGTTGGTAAATGTACTGCCATTTCATCCATTTGTAATCAAACCGAATAATTATGAGCTCGGAGAGATTTTCAATGTAACATTGAAAGATAAGAAAGATGTCATTGTTTATGCCAAAAAGTTACAGGAACAGGGGGCAAGAAATGTTCTGGTGTCTATGGCAGGTGACGGAGCGGTGCTGGTTGCAGAAGATGGTTCTGTATATGAAAGCGAAGCTCCAAAAGGAAAGGTTGTCAATTCTGTAGGAGCAGGGGATTCAATGGTAGCAGGCTTTTTGTATGGATATCTGACGACACAAAATTATGAGATAGCATTTAAAAATGGTGTTGCAACAGGAAGTGCGAGTGCATTTTCAGAAAATCTTGCAACAAAAGAAGAAGTGGAAGCAATTTTAAACACATTATAAAAAATGGGAGGTTTCAGTTATGAGGATTCGGGATTTACTTGCACCGGAAAGCATTTGTCTGAATGGAGCCGCAGCAGACAAAAAAGATGTACTAAATCAGATGGTCGATCTGATGGCAAAAAGCGGAAAGGTATCTGATAAGGAAAATTATCTGGCAGCTGTATTTGCAAGAGAAGAGGAAGGGACAACAGGAGTAGGAGACGGAATTGCAATTCCTCATGGAAGATGTACAGGAGTAAATAAGCCGGGACTTGCAGCTATGGTACTGCCACAAGGAGTTGAGTATGAGGCTCTGGATGATGAGCCGGTTAATCTGATCTTTCTTATTGCTGCACCGGAAGGGGCTGGAAATGTACACATCACAATTTTGAGCAAGTTGTCGATGATGCTGATGGATGACACATTTACAGAATCTCTTCGCAAAGCAAAATCAGTAGAAGAGTTTCTTAATATCATAGATGCAGCAGAGACGGAAAAGGATGATGCAGATGCTGCAAAGGAAAAAGCGGCAGCCCAGACGGATCTTGCAGCAGATAAAGAGAAAGACAATCAGAAATTAATTCTTGCGGTAACAGCATGTCCAACCGGAATTGCCCACACATATATGGCAGCTGAGAGCATTGAGAAGGCAGCAAAGAAAAAAGGATACCTTGTAAAAGTAGAGACAAGAGGATCCGGTGGAGCTAAAAATGTTCTGACAGAAGAAGAAATCGAAGCCGCAGACGGAATTATTGTAGCAGCAGATACAAATGTTCCGATGGATAGATTTGATGGAAAAGCATTGATTGAATGTCAGGTTTCACATGGAATCAATAAGGCTGATGAGTTAATTGATACAATTGTTTCAGGACAGGCAGAAATTTATAAGGCGGCTGCACCTGCAAAAAAATCAAACGCACAGTCAATGAGCGGCGGTGTGGGTCATACAATTTACAAACATTTGATGAATGGTGTATCTCATATGCTTCCATTCGTTGTAGGTGGAGGTATCCTGATCGCGATTGCGTTTTTGATTGATGGGTTATGTGTAGACTTAAATGCTTTGAGTGCGGCAGAGAGAGCAAACTTTGGTACAATCACACCAATCGCAGCAACATTTAAAACAATTGGTGGCGTTGCATTTGGATTTATGCTCCCAATCCTTGCAGGATTTATCGCAATGAGTATTGCTGACAGACCGGGACTTGTGGCAGGTTTTGTAGGCGGAGCAATCGCAGCAAACGGAACATCGGGATTTCTGGGAGCGTTGGCAGCAGGTTTCCTTGCAGGATTTATTGTAAATCTGATTAAAAAAGTATGTGAAAAATTACCGGATTCACTGGAAGGTATCAAACCGGTATTACTCTACCCTGTATTTGGCGTACTATTGATGGGATTGAGTATGACATTTATTATTGAACCAATCGTTGGAGTTATTAACACTGGATTGAACAATGGTCTGGGAAGCTTAAGTGGAATGAATGCAGTTCTTCTTGGAGCAATCCTCGGAGGAATGATGTCAATCGATATGGGTGGTCCATTCAACAAGGCAGCTTATGTATTCGGTACAGCATCTATCGCAGCAGGAAACTATAACATTATGGCAGCAGTTATGGTAGGAGGAATGGTTGCACCATGTGCGATCGCTCTTGCAACACTCTTATTTAAAAATAAATTTACAGTGGAAGAACGTAAATCCGGACCTACAAACTTTGTTATGGGCTTGTCATTTATTACAGAAGGAGCAATCCCATTTGCTGCATCAGATCCGTTGCATGTACTTCCATCTTGTATTGTCGGGTCTGCACTTGCAGGTGCTTTGTCTATGGCATTTAACTGTACACTGATGGCACCTCATGGTGGAATCTTTGTATTCCCTGTTGTAGGTAATCCGATCATGTATGTGGTTGCACTTGTGGCAGGAACTATTGTAGGAGCAATTTTACTTGGTATATTGAAAAAAACAGTAGAAAATGAGTAGAATCGTAAAAATGTACAGAGTTTTCGTGAAAATAAGCATGATATAAGAAAAAATGAATGAAATTTCATTATGAGTAAAATTAATGCTTGCCTTTTAAAAAGGTTTGAGTTATATTGAAAGCAGGAAATGAAACAGGGGCGTTCCAAGGATACTTGGAGTGCCTCTTTTTTTTCTGGACATAAATTATTTTGGGAAAAGGAGAAGAACAATGAGCACAGAATTAATTAATGTGGCTGACATTTTTGGAGAAAACGTATTTAACGATACGGTTATGCAGGAACGTTTACCAAAAAAGATTTATAAAAACTTAAAGAAAACAATTGAAGAGGGAAAAGAGCTGGATCTTGAGACAGCAGATGTCATTGCTCATGAGATGAAAGAATGGGCAATCGAAAAAGGAGCAACACATTACACACACTGGTTTTTACCATTGACAGGTGTTACAGCAGAGAAGCATGATTCATTTATTTCTGCTCCACTTCCAAGTGGAAAAGTATTGATGAGTTTTTCAGGAAAAGAACTGATCAAAGGTGAGCCGGATGCATCTTCATTCCCATCAGGCGGACTTCGTGCTACATTTGAGGCAAGAGGATATACAGCATGGGATTGTACTTCACCTGCATTTGTCAGACAGGATGCAGCGGGAGCTACACTTTGTATTCCTACAGCATTCTGTTCTTATACAGGAGAGGCTCTTGATCAGAAGACTCCACTTCTTAGATCAATGGAAGCTATCAATACACAGGCACTCAGACTTCTCCGTTTATTTGGAAATACAACATCAAAAAAGGTAACTCCATCTGTTGGTGTTGAACAGGAATATTTCCTGGTTGATGCAGAGAAATTTATGCAGAGAAAAGATTTAATTTATACAGGACGTACATTGTTTGGAGCTATGCCTCCAAAAGGACAGGAGTTGGACGATCACTATTTCGGAACAATCCGTCAGAGAATTGCATCTTTCATGAGAGATGTTAACATTGAGCTGTGGAAAGTCGGTGTATCTGCAAAGACACAGCACAATGAGGTTGCACCTGCACAGCACGAGCTTGCTCCGATTTATGCAGAAGCGAATATCGCAGTAGATCACAACCAGATCATCATGCAGACATTGAAGAGAGTTGCATGTCAGCATGGTATGAAGTGTCTGCTTCATGAGAAACCGTTTGCGGGAGTCAATGGTTCAGGTAAACATGATAACTGGTCTATCACGACAGATGATGGAATCAATATGTTAGAGCCAGGTAAGACACCTCACGAAAATACACAGTTTTTACTTGTACTTGCATGTATTTTAAAGGCAGTATACAAACATGCAGATTTGCTTCGTCAGTCAGCAGCTGATCCGGGAAATGACCACAGACTTGGAGCAAATGAGGCACCACCGGCAATTATCTCTGTATTCCTTGGAGAACAGCTTGAGGATGTAAGACAGCAGCTGATCAGCACAGGTACAGCTACACACAGTTTGAAAGGTGGAAAATTGGAAACTGGTGTTGCAACACTTCCAGATCTTTCTAAAGATGCAACAGACAGAAACAGAACATCACCATTTGCATTTACAGGAAATAAATTTGAATTCCGTATGGTTGGCTCTCGTGACTCTGTCGCAAATCCAAACATCGTACTGAACACAATCGTTGCAGAAGCATTTGCGGATGCTTGTGACGTTCTTGAGAAGGCAGATGATTTTGAACTTGCAGTACATGACCTGATCAAAGAATACATGGTCGAAAGTGATAAAGTTGTATTTAACGGAAATGGTTATTCTGATGAGTGGGTAGCAGAAGCAGAGAGACGTGGACTTCCAAATATTAAGTCTATGGTAGAGTCTATTCCTGCAATTACAACAGATAAAGCAGTTGCATTGTTCGAGAGATTTAGTGTGTTTACAAAAGCCGAGCTTGAATCACGTGCAGAGATTGAGTATGAAGCATATGCGAAAGCAGTCAATATCGAGGCTCGCACAATGATCGATATGGCAAGTAAACAGTTTATCCCGGCTGTTATGAAATATACAAAACAGCTTGCGGATACAGTGATCGCTGTAAAAGAAGCAGGAGTGGACGCAGAAGTTCAGGCAGAAGCACTTACAGAAGTTTCAGTACTTTTAAAAGAAACAAAAGAAGCACTTGCTACATTAAAGAAAGTAACAGAAGAAGCAGCAGAAAAAGAAGAAGGAGAAGTTCAGGCAACATACTATCATTCAGAAGTTGTTCCTGCAATGGAAGCACTTCGTGTGCCGGTTGACAAGCTGGAAATGATCGTGGACAAAGAAGCTTGGCCAATGCCTTCTTATGGAGATTTGATCTTCGAGGTTTAATACATAAAAAATATATAAGGCCAGAAGTTCTGATAACAAAGAGAAGCGGATTCCGAAATGGAGTTCGCTTTTTCTGTTGCATTATAAACTGACAAAACAACTAAGATTCTGTTATAATGATAAACAGTGATAATTAAACGGAGGAAATGGTATGGAAATGTATCAGGAATTATTAAAAGAGACGGAGGAAAATGGAAGTGCAGCACTGATAACTACATTGGGAGAGTCATTAGAAAAGAATGTGTTTCGAAAAGAAGAGGCATCTGAGATTATCCAAAATGCGGTCGAGGAAGCGAAAATGGAAGGGGAACCGCGTCTTGTAGAAGCCGGCGATAAAAAGTATTTTGTAGAATCATTTTGCCGTGAAGAGCGCCTGATTATTCTTGGAGGGGGACATGTAGGACTGGCACTGGCAGAGTTTGCTGCAAGAACCGGTTTTCAGGTATGTGTGGTGGACGACAGACCATCATTTGCAAACACAGTGCGTTTCCCATGGGCAGCAGAAGTATTGTGTGAGGGATTTGCAAGTGCAATTGAAAAGCTTCAGATAAATGAATATGACTACATTACAATTCTTACAAGAGGACACAGACATGATGGGGACTGTCTGCGTGCATTGTATAAACAGAAAAAAAGTGCATATCTTGGTATGATTGGTTCCAGAAGACGAGTAAAACAGTTGAAAGAACAGCTTCACGAAGAAGAGAACATTTCACAGGAATGGTTAGATTTTATTCATTCCCCGATTGGATTGAGCATTGGAGCAGTCAGCCCGGAAGAAATTGCGATTGCAATTTTAGCAGAAATTATTCAGGTGAAGCGTACAGAACAGAGAACAGATAAGGTAATGTCGTCTGATGTGGATATGAGAGTGATGGAACGGTTGGCTAACCCGGATGAAAAAAGAAAAGAACAAGGGAAGGCCGTTGTGACAATTATTGAGACAAAAGGTTCTACACCGAGAAAATCAGGAGCAAAGATGATCGTATATGAAGATGGTACAATTGAAGGTACCATTGGAGGTGGATGTGCAGAAGCAGGTATATCACAGACAGCAAGACAGATTATTCAAAAAGGCGGTTATCTGATCCAGCATATAGATATGACAGGAGCAGTAGCGGAAGATGAAGGAATGGTTTGTGGCGGTGTTATGAAAGTGTTAATTGAGAAGGCATAAAAGACAGCAGTGACAGGATGGAGGAAGTTATAGAAGATGCAGTCAGCAGCAGAATTAAAACAATTATTAGACAGAATTGATCACAGAGGATATCCGGCATATAAAGATACAAAAGGACAATATCAGTTCCAAGGATATGTCTTTTCCATTGATCATGTGCAGGGAGACCCATTTGCATCCCCATCAAAGGTGAGTGTACAGGTGAAGGGGAGTACAGCAGGATTTCCGGAAGAATTATATAAAGGCAGACACCAGAGGGCAGCACTGCAAGATGAGATGACGCGTCAGTTTTATCGTGCAATTCAAAAGTATGCTTTTCGGGCAAAAGGCTCTGGGAAAAGCGGATTGATATCCGTGAGTAAATGTGGTCAGGAAGTGTTGGAACGTACTGCGTGTGAAATAAATCCGAAAAGCGGAGATGTTAAGCTTCGTTTTGAAGTGGGATTTCCGGCAAATGGACGCACGATCAATGCACGAGAAATGGAAAAGATTGTATATGAATTTCTTCCGGAGTGTGTAGAACAGAGCTTGTTTTATAAAAATTGTGATAAGAAACGTGTTCGTTCTATAATTGATCTTGCAGAGGATCAGCAATATATCAGAGACGAATTAGAAAAGAATGATTTGATTGCATTTGTGGCAAATGGAGCAATCCTTCCGAGAGAATCCGGTGTTTCGGATAAACCGATGAAGGGGGCAGTAAGATTTCAGTCGCCAAAGGAAATGGAAGTTACAATGAAATTGCCACACAAAGGAGAAATCTCCGGGATGGGAATCCGGCGAGGTATTACATTGATCGTCGGTGGTGGCTATCACGGAAAATCAACGTTATTAAAAGCATTGGAACTGGGTGTGTATAACCATATCCAGGGGGACGGAAGAGAGTATGTGATCACGAAAGACGATGCAATGAAGATTCGGGCAGAAGATGGAAGAAGCATCAAAAAAACGGATATTTCGATGTTTATTAATGACCTTCCAAATGGAAAGGATACGAGAGGATTTTACACAGAAGATGCAAGCGGAAGTACGTCGCAGGCGGCAAATGTTATTGAAAGCATGGAAGCCGGGGCAAGTGTGATGCTGATTGATGAAGATACAAGTGCGACTAATTTCATGATTCGTGACGAATTGATGCAAAGAGTCATTCATCGGGATATGGAGCCGATCACTCCATTTATCGACCGAATTTTAGAACTGTATCAGATATATGGCATTTCTACGGTGATAGTAGCAGGTAGTTCAGGTGCATATTTTCATATTGCGGATACGATCATCCAGATGGATCGTTATGAGCCAAAAGAGATTACAAAGCTGGCAAAAGAGACAGCGAAAGATTTTCCGGCGATGAGCGGGATGGAAAATCCGGCGGAAAAACCGGTTTTCATAAGATGTCCAAGACAAGGCAGAGGATTTAAACCGAATGACAGAATCAAAATGAAAACGATGGGAAAAGAGATGGTTCAACTTAATCGGGAGAACATTGATCTTAGATATGTGGAACAATTGGCAGATACCGAGCAGGTCAGTGCATTAGGATACTGTGTGAGATATGCGGAGAAACATTTATTCCAGGGAAAAGATACCATACAAAATGTAGTGGATAAATTGGAAGAAAAGATTTGCAAGGAAGGTCTCTCAAGTCTTTGTGAGAGTAATGCAAGTGTGGCAAATCTTGCAATGCCAAGAAGACAGGAAATATTTGCATGTCTGAATCGATATCGGGGGTTAAATCTATGAGATTTTTTCATTTATCTGACCTGCATATTGGAAAGCAGCTTCATTCATATAATCTGAAGCAGGATCAGGAGCATATTTTGCAGGAAGTAGTATCTTATGCAGAAAAAATAAGACCGGATGCAATGGTATTTGCCGGTGATATTTATGATAAATCGGTGCCGTCTGCGGAAGCTGTGAGGATATTTGATGAGTTTCTTACAAAGCTTTCGAGTCTGGAACCGGCGATTCCGATTTTGATAATCGCAGGAAATCATGATTCTGCACAGAGGCTGAATTATGCCAGTCAGATATTGAAACGGCAGAACATTTATATAGCCGGAAATGTATCGGAAACAGAGGATGAATATTTAAAAAAACTGACTTTGCAGGATGAAGAAGGCAAGGTGAATTTTTATTTTCTTCCGTTTTTGAAGCCGGGATATGTCAGAGGTGTGTTCGATGAAGAGATTCCGGAGAGTTATGAAGCGGCGGTAAGAAAAATACTGGAGCGGGAACATATTGATTGGAATGAGAGAAATGTATTGATATCTCATCAGTTCTATGCAGGAAGCGGACAGAAGATGGAGCGGTCAGAGTCTGAGACGGCATCGGTGGGCGGTCTGGATCTGATTGACAGCAGTTGCGTACAGAATTTTGATTATGTGGCACTGGGACATTTGCATGGGGCACAAAGAGCGGGAGCAGAGCATATCCGTTATTGTGGAACTTTGTTAAAATATTCGGTCAGTGAAGCGAATCAGAATAAAACACTCCACTTAATTTCACTTGGAAAAAAAGAAGATGCAGTACAGGTAGAAGAACTTCCATTACATCCGCTTCGGGATGTGCGAAAAGTAAGAGGAGAGCTCGAAGAAATCATTGCGGATGCGAAGCTTGAGAATAAAGATGATTATATCAGTGTGACATTGACAGATGAGGTGGATCCATATAAACCAAAAGAGCAGCTAGAGAGAGTATATTCGCACATTTTAGAAGTACGTATGGATAATACAAGAACCCGAAAAAAACTAGAAGAGTTTGAAGAGGAAGCAGTGGTGTCAGACCCGCTGACTGTATTTGAAGAATTTTTTGAGGAAATGCAGGGAAGAGCGATGAATGAGGAAGAGAAGTCCCTTCTTGTAGAAGTATTAGAAGAAGCAGGAGAGTGAGAAAATGAGACCAGTCAAATTAATAATGTCAGCATTTGGTTCTTATGCAGGAGAGGAGATTGTTGATTTTTCAAAATTAAATACAGGACTTTTTCTCATTAGTGGGGATACCGGTTCGGGAAAGACAACCATATTTGATGCGATCACATATGCGCTCTACGATAAGACAAGCGGTGGAAAGCGTGAAGGAAATATGATGCGAAGCCAGTATGCTGAGGATGATGTGGAGACTTATGTGGAGTTTACATTTTCATATCGAGAGCAGATTTATACTATCCGAAGAAATCCAGAATATCAAAGACTTGGAAAACGGCGTCTGGCAGATGGCTCTCCACGTTACGTGAAAGAAACTTCAAAGGTAAGTCTGCTTATGCCGGATGGAAAAGAATTCAGGGGAAAGAAACGGGAAATTGATGCAAAGATTGAAGAAATCATGGGATTGGATGCAAATCAGTTTATGCAGATTGCAATGATCGCACAGGGAGATTTCTTAAAACTATTACATGCTGAATCAAAAGAACGAAAACTGATATTTTCAAAAATATTTCAGACTAATTTGTACTATCGGGTTGAGGAAAAACTAAAAGAGCGTGCAAAGCAGCTTTATATTCAGGTGGAGGAAACCAGAAAAGACATATTGAGAGAGATGGAGCGGGTAGAACTGCCGGATGAAATAGAAGATGGGGAAGAACTGGAAAAGAGATGGCTGCTCTTATCGAATCTTGATATGCCTCCAATTGAGGAAGTGATGGATTGTCTGAGAGACATTGTGGAAATAGGCAAGAACTGGGAGAAAGAATCCGAGAAGCAGACCAATGCATTGCAGAAAAAAATTGAGACATTAAATCTTCAGATTCAAAGACAAGAGGAAATCAATACATTGTTCCAAGCATTGGAGAAGGCGCAACAGGAGGAAGAAAAATTAAAGGAAAAAGCGTCAGAGATCGTATTGCTCAAAGCCCGGATTAAAGAGAGTAAATCTGCACAGAAGATTCTGGTGGAAGAACTGAAATTGCAGAAATTAAAGGCAGAATATGAGAAGGTTGAAAAGGCAGTAGATGAATTAAAAGAATGGTTTGAAAATGTGATGCAAAAAGAATTAAAGTTGCAGGAAATTTATGAGAAATCACAGGAAATGTGGGAGAACAATAACGATTCACTGCAAGAACAGATCATTTGTCTATCTAATCTACTGCCGCATTATGAGAAAATCCGAAAACTGGAACAGGATAAAGAAAATGCAGTTGTGATTTTGAAAAAACATATGGAAAACAGCAGAATGGCATCTGAGAAATATGAAAATCTATATCAGCAATTTTTTGAAGAGCAGGCCGGAATTTTGGCAGGACAGCTAAAAGAGGGAAGAGCGTGTCCGGTGTGCGGTTCCTTGACACATCCACACCCCGCAAGGATTAACCAGGATGCGCCGAATCAGCAGCAGGTAGAGAGTGCAAAGAAGGAGCGTGATGCTGCAGAAAAAAAACGTTCACAGGCGACAGAAGGTTTTCAGCAGATTCAGGGAGAATTAAAATCAGAATATGCACAGCTTGAGGAAGTTCTGGAGATGCAAAAGAAGGATGCAGAAGAAAGATGGGACGAAGAGCGTGTCAGGGAAAAACTAAAGGTCTTAAAACAAGAGCGTAATATTTTGCAGTCGGACTATGAAAAAGCACAGAAAAATATGCAAACGTTCAATGAAGAAAAAACGCACAAGAAAGGTCTGTTAGAGAGCAGAAAAGAGCAGTGCTTTGAGCTTGAGCAGAGTATATCTGAACAAACAAAAGTGTGGGAGAAGGTATTTAAGGCAGAAAAATTCCAGAGTATAGAAAGCTATGAACAGGCAAAGACCGAAATTTCTAAGATAGAAAAGCGGGAAGAGGAAATTCAAAAATATGAACAGGAGTGTGTTCGCGTTCAGACAACGATTCAGAATTTGAAAGAACAGACGGCGTCAAAACAGCGGATAGATGTGAAAGAAGAACAGGAAACAGCAGCGAAATATCAGACTGAGTGGAAGGAATGGAAAGCAAAGCATCTGGCAAGACATAGTGTGCAGAATAAAAATAAAGAGGCACAAAAGAAATTGAAGAGCTATGCAGAAAAATCCGGCATACTTCAAAAGCAGTATGAAATGGTTGGAAACTTAAGCAGGACTGCAAATGGAAATTTGGCAGGAAGTGCAAAATTAGACTTCGAAACATATGTGCAGCGGAAATATTTCAAACAGATTATCGCAGCGGCAAACAGAAGGCTTGTAAAAATGACTTCCAATGAATTTATTTTACAGTGTCGGGAAGTGAAAAACTTAAGCAGCAGAGGAGAGGCCGGTCTGGATTTGGATGTGTACCATATGGTAAGTGCAACTACAAGAGATGTAAAGACATTGTCCGGTGGAGAGTCCTTTATGGCAGCACTTGCAATGGCATTGGGACTTTCTGATATAATCCAAAATACAGTGGGAGCAGTACAACTTGAGACGATGTTTGTAGATGAAGGGTTTGGTTCATTAGATGATGAAGCAAGAGAACGTGCAGTACAGATACTTAAAGAGCTGGCGGGAGAAAAAACTCTTGTGGGAATCATTTCCCATGTAAATGAACTGAAAGAAGAAGTAGACTGGCAGCTACAGGTAAGAAAGACCGAAAAAGGCAGCCAGGCAAGATGGAATTTTTCTGCCTTAAATACCTTCTCCCACACTTTTGTTTGTTCAGATATACTCTGCTCAAGCTCAAAGCACTGCTCTTTTCTG